>CAYSUA010000006.1:0-2679 GCA_964433795.1 uncultured Desulfobacteraceae bacterium
TTCTTCCAAAGATCTGCCGCACTGTTTACACATGACCGGCTGTACTGCTTTATACTGGGGCTGCTGCTTCGGCGCAGTGAACCCGGCGGATTCACACCGGTTGCAAACCAGCACGGGTTCTCCCTTTTTGACCCGCATAACGGGAATGAAAAATAGACTGGCATAATGATCCACCCGCTTCAGATACGCCTGTGCCAACCCGCATGACGGGCATAATCGGGGAGTCTGGTCAATGATTTTAGTTTTCGGCGATACACCGGCGATAAGGATCATCTAAAATTTCCTTGGTTTACATATGATCTCCCGAATCCGCATATCGAAAAAAGTGTGCTGGTGGGCCGGCTTGAGGATCACCGCCGTATCTGCCCCTTCGCCGGTTCCGCCGACAGAGACGATATCGTTACCGCTGAGGCTCCCGGCATCTGAGGCCATCACCGCGATCTCTACCACAACCTTCATGCCCTGTCCGAAAAGCCTCAGGGTATCCGCCATGATCAATACCGGATAGACACCGCCATGTTTTTTCAAAAGGGAGCGCTCTACACCGGACAACGCGTGGGAAGCGGTAACCACGACCGCCCCTTTTTCTTGCAGGTCCGTTTTGACGTCCACCGGCATCGCGGGTTCAAAGGGTTTGCCCGAACCGCAATGGGTGGTCACCACAACCACCTTAAACCCCTTAAAGATTTCAAGTGCCGCAACCGCCGTACCCCCACCGGATGATGCCACCACCACTTCATTGAGCCCCAATTCCTTTCCCCGGGCAAACGCCAGCTTAAGCGTTTGCTCGGTGTTTTTCCGACCCGGTCTGTCAAAATACATGAAACCTCCTTCATTAAAGGATATTGAAAAACGAGATAGTATTGTATAAGAATGTTCGACGCAGTCAAGATATGATCGATACTCGATGCTCGATACGGGATGCTGGATACTGGATGCTGATTGAAGGTACCGTATCAATCTGAGTCCCATTCACCTCGGCATGATTTGGAATAATTCATGATAATCGATTTTCATACCCACATCTTTCCTAAGGAAATCACAAGCCGGCGAGAATCCTATTTTCCTGCAGAACCGGAATTCAAGTTACTCTATGATTCCCCCAAGGCTAAGATCGCAACCGCAGAAGACCTCATCGCCGCCATGGACGAAAACGGCGTTCATCAGTCTGTGGTATTCGGTTTTCCTTGGAAAAATCTCAAAACCACAAAAACACATAATGACACCATCCTTGGGGCAGTGGCCAAATATCCCAAACGATTGAAGGGATTTTGTTGTGTCGATCCAAAGAGCGGTCAATCTGCGACCGAGGTCATTCGTTGCTTGGACGCAGGCCTTTCGGGTGTGGGTGAGATTGCATTTTACGGTAAGGGTATCGATCAATCGGCACAGGATCAGCTTGCCCCGATCATGGATATCTGCCGGGAACGCAATATTCCGGTTCTCATTCATACCAATGAGCCGATCGGGCATGATTATCATGGAAAGTCCCCCATGACCCTGGCCCAGATAATAACCATCGCCGAACGGTATAAGAACAACAAAATCGTCTTGGCCCACTGGGGAGGTGGGATCTTCTTCTTCAACCTGCTCAAAAGGGCGATTAAAGAAACACTTGAAAACGTGTATGTGGATACCGCTGCTTCCCCCTTTCTTTATGATCCTTTAATATATCAAACAGCCGTACAAATCTTCGGTGCGGATAAGATCCTATTCGGCAGTGACTTCCCCCTCATCAATCCTAAAAGATATTTCCAGGAAATAGAAACCAGCGGTATTTCTATGGATGATCAAGAAAAAATCTGTGGCCGGAATGCAGTGAAGATTCTGAATATTTAAAATCAGGGCTGCTTCACAGGAACTTGTATTTCTTGCAGAGCCTGAAGGATCGGTGCCATTCGATTCTGATGCTCAGGCGGCACAAATAGAATTGTCATGGGCCGGTTGGGTATGAGCTGAGAGTCGGTGACGGCAAGCTTCCCGTTTCGGTAATCCTGCCGATGCGTCTTAGATGTAAAAAACCGAAGGATATCGATCATATTTCCGGAAAATCCATCGGAATCGATATGCTCGATGGTCTGCAAGAATACGGTATTTACGCTCAAAACGAAATCGTCCATGTCCGCATAACCGATCTCTCCACACTTGCGCCTGGACATCATGCATCGGCAACCAAACGGCCGATTGGTGTAAAAGGGGCATATATTTTTTTCCAGAAAGGTGCACGTTGTCGAGACCGGACCGCTGTCTTCTTCGGGAACCTCTTTTCCCTGCCGGCATAAATCCGCCAGCTGGTTGGCGGTTATCCCGGGCTTAAATCGCTCGGTTTCAGCGGCATCATTTAAGCGATCCAGAAGATCCGCCTTATCCTTTTGAAGCATCTCCTCGATCATGCGGTATCCTTCAAGGGTGGTCAATGTGACGTTGCCGGTGCAGCAGCTGGCACAGTTTCGCTCACAGGCAATCGACAACTTTGCACAAACCCGGTCATAGATTTCATAAATCTGATCTAATATCTCTAATTTTGTTTCAATATCTATCATTCACATATCATCCCGGCATGAAGGATTATTGACATCCGGCGGCGGATAGCGCACGGGCATCGCTCCACTGCATCACCCAAACCGCTGCCAAAACCAAGATCCCGCCGGCCAGTTGCACCGGAGTCAACGTCTCGCC
>CAYSUA010000006.1:2689-27140 GCA_964433795.1 uncultured Desulfobacteraceae bacterium
GATGGAGACCACCGGCTGAAGATTGGTAATCAAGCCGGACTTCAACGCACCGATTATACCGATGGAAACGAAATAAACAGGTACGGAGGAACCCTGAAGCAGCACCACGCCGGCGAAACCGGCCCAGCCGCCGGCAGACCGGGGCCAGTCGAAACCGCCGGTAGCGACATTCAGTCCGAGCAGAACCAGTGCAGCGACCACGGACATGTATGCGGTCACCACCAACGGGTCCAGATGCGATGTCCTGCGCGACAGCCAGATAGCATGCCAGGCGCAGCTGGTCGCGGCCATCAGCGATAGACCGACGCCGCGAAGGTCAACGGAAATGAAAGAAACGCCCAGCATGAGGGAGAGTCCGAAAAAGGCGGACAACAGGCAGCCCAGCTTGAGCGGTGTAACCTGCTCCCGCACGACCAGCACGTTGAGGACCGCGATCATCGGTGGATAGGTGAAAAACAAAAGCGCCGCCAGACCGACGCGGATATATTCCACCGATCCGACGTTGCCATAGAACATGAGAGCAGTGAGCACACCGAGACCGGCACAATTGAGAGCATCTGCCCGAGCCATGCGTAACCGGCGCCCCGTCAGGAGGCAGAACAGCAGCACGCCAAGCGCCATGAGGCCGGCTCTGGTGCTCGACAGTGTCAGGCCACTGGTACCACCGTCATATGCGAAGCGCGACACCGCGATAGCCAGGCCGAGGCCGGTTGCCGCGCCGAGGCCGAGCCCCACACCGAGGCGTTGAGTGTTCGGAGCAGCTCGGTTCACAGCGCGGTGTACCCGGACGGCTTTGCCTTTGACAGGAAGTTGTTTTGGGATATTGGGTTAACTGCACGAACCAACGATGTCTCCCGGGACATTGAAATGCCAAACATTGTTCAGTCGAAAAGCGCCTGAAATCCTGTATTCAATTAGCGGAACATCTTGATGCTGTCAACAGATTAATAATTGCAACACACGGATTTTACATGAGGTTTTGATAGCGACACCTGTCGGCTCCCATATGGGATTTATCATCTGTTCGGCAATCAGTTTACAATTTGCCGCCATTGGATTAAAAAGAGATGGCGTCCCCGAGAGGGCAGAAACTTAAAGGAGCTGATATGAAAAGCCGTGTCTATTTCATGGATCTTCGGGCGTCCTATAAAGACAACGTTTTGAAGAAACTGGATCGTCTGATGGATTCGGCAGGCCTCGAAGCGGTCATAAAAAAAAGAGATCTTGTCGCCGTAAAGCTTCATTTCGGAGAACTGGGCAATACCGCCTATATACGCCCGGTTTTTATCCGTCAGATTATTGATAAAATAAAATCATTGGAAGCCTCACCCTTTTTGACCGATACCAACACCCTCTATGTGGGAAACCGAAGCATAGCAACCGAACATATCAAAACCGCCGTTCGAAACGGATTTGCCTATTCCGTGATGGATACACCGGTTATCATAGCAGACGGCATTCGAGGTAAAAGCGAAAAGACGGTAACGATTAACCGGAAGCATTTCAAATCCGTCTATATCGGATCTGAAATCGCACATGCCGATGCCATGGTCTCGGTGGCACATTTCAAGGGCCATGAACTCACGGGATTTGCGGGAACGTTAAAAAACATCGGAATGGGGTGCGCATCCCGAAAAGGAAAACTGGCACAACATTCAACCGTATCGCCGAAAGTTAAAAGAAAAAAATGTGTCGGATGCGGAGACTGCATCGTGCGCTGTCCGTCTGAAGCGATCGCATCGGATACCGACGATAAAGCAGTGATCGATTCGGAAGCCTGTATCGGCTGTGGAGAATGCATCGTGATCTGTCCCGAAGGTGCGATAAACATCAGATGGGATCAGGATGTCCCCTTGTTCATGGAGAAGATGACCGAATATGCCTCTGGCGCCCTCAAAGATAAAAAAGAAAAAACACTGTTTCTCAACTTTCTCACGGATATCTCTCCTGCCTGTGATTGCCCGCCTTATAACGATGCTCCCATCGTTAGAGATATCGGAATCCTGGCATCCAGTGATCCGGTAGCCGTCGATCAAGCGTCTGTGGATATGGTAAACAAAGAAACAGGAATAGAAGGATCTTGCTTAAAAAATAATATCCAGCCGGGAAAAGACAAGTTTAAAGGCATGTATCCGGAAGTGGACTGGGAATACCAGCTCGATTATGCCGAACAACTCGGTTTAGGATTCCGCACATACGATCTGATTAGGACTTAACCTTTTTCAAGCGTCCTTATTCGTTCTAATATCGGCGGGTGGGAATAATTGAGAAGCACGTAAAAGGGGTGCGGGGTTAAGTTGGATAGGTTGTGAACTGAGAGTTTCTTTAATGCATGAATCATCGATGCCGGATCCTTTGTGGTCTCGGCCGCAAAGCGATCCGCCGCGTATTCGTTTTTCCGAGAAATCATTTGTGCGAAAAAACCGATGAAAAAATCGAGCGGAGCATAGAGCATTCCGAAAAATATCAAGCCCGCATAAATCGAGGGCTGATCCATATAAAACGCCTCAAACAGTTTGTCGAAAGAGATAAAAAACGATAGCAGGTAAAATAAAAACCCCATCTGAACAATACCCAGTGCCGTCATCTTCAAGATATGCTTCTTCTTGAAGTGGCCCATTTCATGAGCCAAAATGCCGACCAATTCCGGAACCGAATGCTTTTCGATCAAAGTGTCAAACAGAACAATCCGCTTGTGTTTTCCGAAACCGGTGAAATATGCATTGGATTTGGCCGATCGCCGGGAACCGTCCATGACAAAGACATTGTTTAAGGAAAATTTGATCTTACCCGCACAGGAAAATATCGCATCCCGGAGTTCGCCTTCTTCCAGGGGCTCGTATTTGTTAAACAACGGCATAATCCAGGTGGGCGCAATATACTGCATAACCAGCATAAAGACAGACACACCGATCCAGCAATACCACCAGGCATTGTCGCCCGCATATTGGAAAAAAGCCAAAACTCCGCTTAACACAATGCCTCCCAAAAGCACCGACAGTCCCAGCATCTTAAGAAGGTCCAAAACAAATGTTTTCAATGTGGTCTTGTTAAACCCGAACCGTTCCTCAATCACAAACGTATCGTAGATATTGAACGGAAGAAAAAGTATGGTTCTGAGCAGCATGAGCATTCCTATATAAATCAATCCGGCAGGTATGGGTCCGTATCCGAAAGCCCGGACCCAATTGTCCAGCAAATTGAATCCGCCTGAAAACCAGAACACGAGCACCACAACCACATTAAAGGTTCCGGTTATCCAACCGAACCGGGTGTTGACCCTGAGATATTTTTGAGATTTTCGGTAACGGTCCGGATCGTAAACCCCTATAAATGCATCGGGCAGATCGCTCCGCAAACCTTTGAGGTTTAAGTAATCTGCAGCAAAATGAAGAACAAAATCAATCGACAGCGTGACAAGAATGATAACGGTAATAAAATTCATGATCCGTCAAGTAAGATTTTTTTTAAGAAAATCGACAAAGGAAAGAATATCTTCTTCCGTGGTATCAAAAGACGTCATCCATCGAACTTCCGAAGTCTCCTCGTTCCATACATAAAAGAACCGTTCGGACTGCATAACGGATATCTTATCCGGCGGCACCTTAACAAAAATACCATTGGCTTCAACCGGCCGGGTGATCTGTATACGTAAATCCAGCAATTTTTCCACTTCACGCGATAGGAGTTTTGCCATCCGATTGGAGTGAGCGGCGTTTTTTCGCCACAGATCGTTTGATAAAAGCGCATCAAACTGTACGGAAATAAACCGCATCTTGGATGCCAGCTGCATTCCCTGCTTGCGAAGATATTTAAAATTCCGAGCGAGTTTCCGATTAAAAAAAACAACGGCCTCGCCTGCCATGATTCCGTTTTTCGTTCCGCCAAAGGATAATACATCGACGCCCACGTCTTTTGTAATGGCGCACAATTCGGAATCCAGGAATACAGCGGCATTGGCCAATCTTGCTCCGTCCATATGCAGAAGCATTCCGTTCTCATGGACAAATTTGGAGAGTTCGGCGATTTCTTCGGGGCGGTAGACCGTTCCAAGCTCAGTGGCCTGAGTAATGGACACCACTTTGGGTTGGGCATGGTGTTCCACACCGAACCCATGCATATGCGGTTTGATCCCATCAACAGAAAGCTTACCGTCCGGCGTTGAAACGGCAAGAAGCTTACACCCGGTGAATCGCTCCGGCGCGCCGCATTCGTCCACATGGATATGGGCGGTATCCGCACAGATAACGGCATGATAGGGTTCGGTTGCGGCATTTAACCCCAGCACATTGGCGCCGGTACCGTTATATATAAAATAGACCTCAATATCCTTACCGAAATGCGCTTTAAATTTATTCACGGCAGATTCGGTAAAGGGATCATCGCCATAAGCGAGGGTATGCCCGCTGTTCGCATTGCAAATGGCTTCCAATACATCCGGATGGATACCGGAATTATTGTCGCTGGCAAAGCCTCTGCGATATGGGGTTGATTTCATTTTATGATACTCCCGTACTGATCGGTTCCAGGTTCAAAGTTTACCCGCCTTTGGCGGCGCCGTAGGCGACCAGGGTTCAAAGGTTATAATATAACCAATTCTCCGCATTGATCTTGTGTGGCAACCGATAGTCTAATATGTTGATTTCCGACCGCTTGGCCCACAACCTTCCGGGCGAGATCCGGATGATTATTGGTTTCGCTTAAATGGGCCAGTATGACATGGGAGAGACGCGCACTGCGGATCGACCCCAAAAGTGATTGGGTATCCTCGTTGGAAAGGTGTCCGGATCGCCCCTTGATGCGTTGTTTCAAAAACCAGGGATACGGGCCTTCCATGAGCATTACCGGATCATGATTGGCTTCAAGTATCAGCAGCGTCGCGTCTTTCAGGTGTTCCTTCACCATTGCCGTGGCAATACCGAGATCTGTGGCGACTCCGATTTTGATACCGTTTTTCTGGAGCGTGAATCCTGCGGGATCTTCCGCATCATGGGAAATGGAAAAGGGATGAATGGATAGAGAATTCGCACGGAATGGGGTACCACATTGAAAATGCTGGAGATCAAACACCTTTCCGATCTGAGAGCCGATGACGCCTGCTGTCTTCGGACTCATATAAACCGGGATGCGGAACCTTCTGGACAGCGTTCCCACACTTTTAATGTGGTCGGAGTGTTCATGTGAGACGATAATACCGTTTAGCGCTTCCGGGGATAATCCTCTGGAATTCATACGCCGCTGGATTTCCTTTCCTGAAAGCCCACCGTCGATCAGTATGGAAGTATGACCGTCCGTCACATAAATCGCATTCCCTTTACTTCCACTGGCCAGCATGCAAACAGCGAGTTCATAACCCCGCTCCGCCTCAAAATCGCTCATGAACATCAACCCCAAATTCAAAAATCAAAAATCCGATTATGCAGAAACCTCAAGTCAAGCATTTGCGGCTTTGAAGATAATCCAATTCGCGGATGTATGAAATGTAGTCACACGCGCACGAATCGGATCACCTCCAAAGCCTATTCCAGGAAACAACTTGAGTTTATTGGATAAACGCAAATCCAAAATCTAAAATCCAAAATAACTAGCTTCCCGTGTGCCCGAACCCCCCTGTGTTTCGATCCGTTTCTTCCAATTGATTCACCTCATGGATCTCTGCCTGAAAGACCTTGTTGATCACCATTTGTGCGATACGATCACCCCGGTGGATGGTATACGGCTGGCGGCTCAGATTAATGACAGCGATCATCACTTCCCCCCGGTAATCCGCATCGATGGTTCCGGGAGAGTTGATGAGACCGATACCGTGTTTTACGGCCAAACCGCTTCGGGGTCGAACCTGGGCTTCAAATCCCTGGGGCAGCGCCATGGCAAACCCGGTTGGAATTAAATCGATTTTCCCCGGTTCCAAAATAACCGACTCCGTCACGGCAGCGAACACATCCATTCCCGATGCTTGCGGCGTCATGTATTTGGGAAGGGGAATATCAGAATCCGTATCCGGCCTTAACCGGAGAAACCGTATGGTGGGAGAGCTTTCGTTCATTACGGCGTCAGCAATTTTTCATAGGACGCTTTGTCGCTCACAGGACCGAGCAAGGTTAAAACCAGCTGATCGTCCAAAAACAGCGTTTGCGCCAGCTCCATGATGTCTTCAGCTGTCACGGATTCTATGTTTTCGACAATTTCTTTTAGCGGCACGTACCGCCCGAAATGAATCTCATTTTGTGTCAGGCGGGCCATTTGATTATCCACACTCTCGGAAGCCAGCAGAAGATTTCCTTTGGTGTACTCTTTTGCGCCGTGAAGCTCTGAAGGTTCGACCTTGGTGGTTTTGAGCCTGCGCAATTCTTTCAGTAGCAGCTCAATACACTCATGCGTTTTGTCCGATCCGACGCCTGCATAAATCCCGAACATTCCGGTATCGATATGAGAGGAGATGAATGAATAGACGGCATAGGCAAGACCCCGTTTTTCACGAATCTCCTGGAATAACCGTGAGCTCATGTTGCCGCCGAGAATGGTATTCATGAGGGAACACGCGTATCGGCGGGGGTCTGTTATGGGCATTCCCCGGGTTACCATGCAGATATGAACCTGCTCCAGATCCCGATGATGCAGCCCGACCAGCGATCTGCTCTCCGGGGTGAAGCGCTGGGGAAATTGATCTCCCCAAAGAACGGCTTCAAAGGCGGGACCGATAAGATCAACCAGCTGTTGATGCTCCAGGTTTCCGGCTGCGGATATGACAATCCGGTCCGGAATATACAACCGATGGAAGAATTCTCTTATCTTGTTTGCGTTAAAAGTGAGTATATTTTCTCGGGTCCCGAGAATCGAACGTCCCAGAGGATTGTCTCCCCACAGTCCGTTTCCGGCCAGAAGATGAATGAATTCATCCGGTGTATCTTCCACCATTCCGATCTCTTGAAGGATAACCGGTCGTTCGGTTTGAACGTCTCTTTCTTGAAACTGAGAATTTAAAAAGATATCCGAAAGGATCTCCACCATAATGGGCAGGTGGGTGTCCACTACCTTGGCATGGTAGCAGGTATGTTCCATGGAGGTATAGGCATTGGTCAGTCCGCCGATGGCATCAAATTCTTTTGCGATTTGATAGCCGGTTCGCTTTTCCGTTCCCTTGAAAATCATATGCTCGATGAAGTGTGAAATTCCATTTTCGGAATCCGCTTCATCCCGAGCGCCGACATTTACCCAGAACCCCATGACCACAGACCGGACATGGGGCATTTTCTTTGTAAGAATCCGGATGCCGTTGTTGAGGGTCGTTTTATTTACGGATGATCCCGCCCCTTTCATTCCTTGCTTTCTTCCAGAACCGCCTTATGACTGAGACGAATTTTGCCGTCCTTTGTGACTTCAAGCACCTTAACCTTTATCTCATCTCCCTCTTTGACAATGTCAGTAACCCGCTTCACCCGATACGGGGCAAGCTGTGAAATATGAACGAGACCATCGGTGCCCGGAAAAATTTCCACAAATGCGCCGAAATCCGTCACCTTAACAACTTTCCCGTCATAGATGCATCCGACTTCCGGCTCCTTTACGATTTCATTGATCATGTCAAGCGCCGCATCCGCATCCTCGGTGGAGGTTGCGGCGATCTTGACCTGACCGGAATCCTCAATCTCGATCCGGGTATTGGTTTCACTCTGAATCGATCGGATTATTTTGCCGCCCGGGCCGATGATTTCCCGAATCTTATCCGGATTGATTGAGATGGTGGTGACTTTCGGGGCATATGAAGATATCTCTTTACGCGGCTCTTCAATGGTCCCCAGCATCTTATCCAAAATAAAAATACGCCCCAATCGGGCCTGATCGAGCGCCTTTTGGAGAATATCTTTGGGGAGTTCGAGGATTTTGATGTCCATCTGAACAGCGGTAATTCCTTCTTTCGTACCGGCGACTTTAAAATCCATATCGCCCATATGGTCTTCATCGCCCAATATATCCGAAAGAACCACCACATCATCGCCTTCTTTAATCAAACCCATGGCGATTCCGGAGACCGGAGACGTGATGGGAATGCCGCCGTCCATCATGGCCAAGGTCCCGGCACAAACGGTTCCCATGGAAGAAGATCCGTTGGATTCGAAGACCTCGGAAACAATCCGTATGGTGTAATCGAAGTCTTCTTTTGCCGGTAAAACCGCTTCCAGAGCTCGGGTGGAAAGTCCGCCATGTCCGATATCCCTGCGGCTGGGTCCACCCATCCGTTTCACCTCCCCAACGGAATAGGGCGGGAAATTGTAATGCAGCATGAACGGTCTGTGTTCTTCACCGCTCAACGTTTCCACCCGTTGTTCGTCCGGGCCGGAGCCCAGGGTCAACACGCCCAGGACCTGGGTTTCTCCCCGGGTGAAAAGCGCGCTTCCGTGGGGCCGGGGCAGAATTCCGACTTCGCATGTGATGTGGCGGATTTCGCCGAATTTTCTATTATCGATACGACGCCCCTCCTTCAGGATAAGGTCCCGGCAAATCCTTTTTTGTATGTCGCTTAGGATGTCGTAGACTTCCGATTTTCGTTCGGCACACTCCTCGCCGAGAGATTTGAAAATTTCGGCCTTCAATTCTCTAAGGGCCGCAGAACGCTCTACTTTCTGCGGTATGGTGATGGCTCCTTTCAGACGATCTGTGGCTTCGGCTTCGAGCTTCTGCACCAGCTGTTCATCTTTTTCAGGCGAAGTGAAAGGCCGCTTAGGTACCCCGACTTTTTCTCTGAGTTCATTTTGAAGGTCAACGAGCGGTTGGATGGCTTCATGGCCGAAAAAAATCGCCTCCAGCATATCCGCCTCTTCAACGACTTTGCCGCCGCCTTCCACCATGACCACTCCGGTTTTAGACCCGGCCACAATGATGTTCAGATCGCACTCGGCATATTCTTCTATGGTAGGATTAATTTTTAAATTGCCGTCAATGCGACCCACCCGAACACTGGCAATGGGGCCTGCGAAAGGAACGTCTGATATCTCAAGAGCAGCGGAGGCGCCGATCATAGCGAGAATATCCGGATCGTTTTCCTGATCCATGGACAGCACCGTAGCAATCACCTGAGTTTCGTAGTTGTAGCCTTTCGGGAAAAGGGGCCGAATGGGACGGTCAGTCAATCGAGCGGTCAATGTTTCCTTTTCACTGGGTCTTCCAATTTCCCGCCTGAAATAGTTCCCCGGAATCCGCCCGGCTGCATAGATCTTTTCCTGGTATTCCACGGTTAACGGCAAAAAGCTTGCCCCGATTCTCTCTTCGTGGGCCGAAACCACGGCCACCATGACGATGGTTTCACCATATTGCACCAATACCGATCCGGAAGCCTGCTTGGCTACCTTTCCGGCTTGGATACTGAGGGTTTTTCCCCCGACTTCCGCTTTCAATGATATTTCCACCTTTGACTCCTCTCAATCAAATTGCATTCGTCCGCATAAACGGAACGCCGCATGCACTTATTTCATGCATGTCGAAATCTGTCGATTCAAACCGGGAAAAAAAACCATGCAGGGAATAATCGACGTTTAATGCCCTGTTGGTTGCCTATCTTCTCAATCCCAGCGTTTCGATGATCGTACGGTACCGCTTCACGTCTTTGCTTTTGACATAGTTTAAAAGCCGGCGTCTTCTGCCGACCAGCATTAACAGTCCACGCCTGGAATGATGATCCTTTTTGTGTATCTTGAGGTGTTCGGTGAGGTATTTGATCCGATGTGTCAACAGACCGACCTGCACCTCGGGGGATCCTGTATCGCCGTCGTGAAGTTTATACCGCTCGATCAATTCTTTTTTTTCTTCAGTTGTAAATACCACTTTCTTTAAGCCTCCTCTTACTGAAAGATACGGTCAAGTATTGCTCCCTATCATCTAGTGTCCATCCATAAATGGTCTTTTTGCCCAATCTCATCGTTATGCTCAAAAAATAATCCTCGGAATATCAAATATATACCTGTGGTTATTTTTTTCGCATGCCTTGATCTTGAACAAAAATCCTCATTTCTGGATGAACACCATCTAATGTCAATTTTCAATTACACAACAATATTTGTATTGATTCAACACATTGTTAATTTCCAGAACAGCACAGAGCTGTTTGTCTTCATCTATAATCCCCACAAAACCGTCGGGAAACCCGGCTCCGTCTGAAGGGAAATCTTTTATCGTTAGCTTTTTGCCGAAACGGATTTTCTCTTTTAATCCGAATCCGGCCGTTACCGTCGGCATACCGCGCAATGCATCCGCCATAGATACGATATGATCTCCAAAGGTACCGGAAGCCACAAGCGTATCCACGTCATCCAATGTTAGGGCCTCCGTAAGATTAAAACCGCTGCTTTCCATCCGCCGGAGTTCTTTAAGATGCGCCCCGCATCCCAATACAGCGCCGATATCCGAACAAAGGGCTCGAATATAGGTTCCGGCCGAGCATTCCACTTCGAATTGAATGTCGGGCGATTGAATGTTCAGAATCTCTATGACAGAGATTTGAATCTTTCTTTCCGGTTTTTGAACCGGCTTTCCCTGCCGTGCCAGTTTATAGAGCCTGACGCCGTTATGCTTCAGCGCAGAATGAACCGGCGGGCGCTGCAACGACTCACCCAGGAATTTTCGAAAAACCGCTTGAAGCCGATTCTCGGAGAAATCGGTATCCTCCGATGTTCGGATGACATCTCCGGTGGCATCCTGAGTATCCGTCTCTGTTCCCAACCGCAAAACCGCCTCGTATTTCTTTTTCCCCTGTAAAAGAAAACGGGCAAGCTTGGTACTCTGGTTAACACAGCAGACCAGTACACCGGTGGCGAAAGGATCCAGGGTACCGGCATGTCCGATCTTTCTGACTCTCAACAACCGTTTTAAAAGAGCGACGACCCCGGCAGATGTGACATCCGGAGGTTTATCGATAACGATAACCCCGTTGAATTCATCCATCATCGCTAGAGTGTTTCTGCCAGATCAAATATTCGTGATTTAATCTTGGTCAGTGTGCTTTCGGTATTAAATCCTGAAGCGCTTTCATGTCCTCCGCCCCCGAACGCCGAGGCGATGGTCGCCACATCGACGCTACCGTCTGAACGGAGACTCACGTGATACTGACTCGAATTATTCTTTGCCCCGCCGCCATTCGGGTTTTCTTGAATCAGCACGGCAACCTTTACGTCTTCGATTCGTCTGGCATAATTGATCAGGCCATCCGCATCTTCGGGTTGGGTGCCGGTCTCATTGAGCATCTCACGGGTCAGCGTCATCAGGGACAATTTTCCGTTTCGCGATATTTCAATGGAATCGAGCGCCAAATTCAACAGCTTGATTCGTCCCAGAGAATACGTCCCATAAACCCGCTGAGCAATATGATACGGATTAACACCGCGATCCACCATTTCATCGCAAATGGTAAACGCAGCGCGGTTGGTATTTGAAAACCGAAACGATCCGGTATCGGTTAATATCCCGGTGTACAGACAAACGGCAATGTCTTTGGTGATGGACGCCCCCAATGCCTTAATGATCCTGTATATGATTTCCGCAGTGGCGCAAGCGGTGGTGTCAATCAGTCGGAAATTACCGAATCCCGTATTCGTTGCGTGATGATCGATGTTTATAATTATCGGGAGCTGGCAGATGGATTGTGCGGCTTCACCGATTCGCTCAGCATCGCCGCAATCCAGCACAATGGCGGTGTCAAATATCGCCTTTTTTTCGATGGTAGACACCACCCGGTCCACAGACGGCAGAAACCGATACACAGCCGGGATGGGGCTCTCATTGTACATGGTGATCCCTTTATTCAGGGAATCAAGGCAAAGCCCCATGGCAATCAGAGAACCGACTGCATCGCCATCCGGATTCGCGTGTGTCGCCAATAAAATATTCTGGCTGTTTTTCAACTCATGTATGATCTGATCCATCTTTATCTTGCAGTGAAGCTAATAGTTTGTCGATTTTTGAACCGTAGTCAAACGATTCGTCCAAAAAGAATTGGAGCGCCGGCATATACCTTAACTGAAGCTGCCGGCCAAGCGATCGTTTTAAGAATCCGGACGCTTTTTCAAAACCTCTGGCAACTTTCTGCTGCTGTTTTGGATCACCGGAAGCGGTATAATAGATCTTGGCTATCCGGAGATCGGCGGACATCTTTACACCTGAGATGGTGGTCATCTTCAGGCGAGGGTCATTGATATCCTTCCGCAAGGTGTCTGATAAAACTTGCTGAATAAGTTCTCCGACTCTGTCCGATCGGGAGAAGGGTTTCATAGATTCATGATCTCCATATCAGTATCGATGATTTCAGCCAACCCCATATCGTCTACCATGTTGATGACTTTGTCCAATTTGGAGTTGATCACCGATCGGTTGTTACCGACCAGTGCGAATCCGATTTCAGCCCTCTGATAAATATCGTTCGCCCCGACCTCTGCAACCGAAACGTTGAACCGGTTTCTCACCTGGTTAATAATCGATTTCACCACCCTGCGTTTGCCTTTCAGGGAGTGGCAATCGTGAAGCCTAAATATGATAATTCCGTGGCCGACAACCATGTTGTTCGTTCTGCGTTCTGGGTTCAGCGTTCTGCGTTTTGAGTTCCGTGTTCTGTGTTCTGCGTCAACTCTGAACCTTGAACCCTGAACCCTTTTATTCGATTACCGGTTTTATTTCTTCCAGATAGTAACACTCCAAAATGTCGCCGTTTTTGACATCATTGAAGTTCTCAATTCCGATACCGCATTCGAACCCGGTTTGAACCTCCCTGGCATCGTCTTTAAACCGCCTGAGGGATCCGATCTTTCCTTCATAGCTGACAACGCCGTCTCTGAGCACGCGAATCAGCTGTCCCCTTTCGATGCGGCCGTCTGTGACATAGCAGCCGGCAATTGTTCCGACCCGTGGAATATGGAATGTTTCTCTGACTTCGGCGCGACCCAGCACCCTTTCTTCGAAAGTCGATTCCATCAACCCGACCATGGCATCTTGTATATCTTTAATGACATCGTAAATGACGTTGTAAAACCGCATGTCCACGTGTTCTTCCTGAGCCATTTCCTGAACTTTCGGAGTGGGGCGGACGTTGAATCCGATGATGATGGCTTCTGATACGGTAGCCAAAGAAACATCCGATTCAGATATGGTGCCGGTGGCGGAATGAATCACGTTGATATTGACCTCTTCGTTTGATAGCTTCGTCATAGAATCTATTAACGCTTCAATGGAGCCGTTCACATCTGCTTTAATAATAATATTGAGGTCTTTTGCTTCGCCCGCCTGCAGGCTCTCATAGAGTTTATCGAGGCTGAGTCGACTCGTTTTTGCAAGCTCTTTGGAGCGATACCGCTGAAGTCTGTGCATACTGACCTGTTTGGCGCTTTTATCATCTTCAAGCGCCACCAAATCATCACCCGCCATGGGAACTCCGGAAAGGCCGATCACTTCAACCGGTATAGCCGGTCCTGCGGTCTGAACTTGATGGCCCAAATCGTTCAGCATGGCCCGAACCTTTCCGAAGTGCACCCCGCATACCACCGGAGTGCCCGTACGGAGTGTGCCCTCTTTTATGAGCACCGTTGCAACAGGTCCTCTTCCTGAATCCAGCTTGGCTTCAACCACATGCCCGATGGCCAGCTTTTCGGGGTTTGCCTTTAATTCAAGCATCTCAGCCTGCAGCAGTACCATTTCAAGAAGATTATCAAGACCTTCATGGGTTTTTGCGGAAACGAGTACAAAAATGGTTTCACCGCCCCAATCTTCCGGTAAAAGTCCCTCCTCAGCCAGTTCTCGCTGTACCTTTTCCGGTTCTGCATTCTCTTTATCAATCTTGTTGACCGCAACAATAATGGGAACGCCTGCGACTCTGGCGTGATTAATCGCTTCCACGGTTTGCGGCATAACCCCGTCATCGGCTGCGACCACCAGTATGACGATGTCGGTGACACTGGCTCCGCGGGACCGCATGGCCGTAAAGGCTTCATGCCCGGGGGTATCAAGAAAGACGATTTGGCCTTTATCCGTACTTACATTATAGGCGCCGATATGTTGGGTGATGCCACCGGCTTCGCCTTCCGTAACCTGGGTTTTCCGAATCACATCCAGCATAGAGGTTTTTCCGTGATCAACATGTCCCATGATCGTGACCACAGGCGGTCTGGCTGCAAGTTGTTCGGGCTCATCTTTTACCACCTTTAAAACCGTCTCTTCCTCAAATGCAGCCTTTTCAACTTCGTATTCAAATTCACCGGCCACAAGCGATGCGGTTTCAAAATCGATGGTTTGATTCACGGTTGCCATCACCCCCTGCACCATTAGTCTTGCAATCATCTCACTGGCTTTAATTCCCATCCGTTTGGCCAAATCTGAAAGGACGATGCTGTCATCAATGCGGATCCTGCGCTTGATGGCTTTCGGTGTAGTAATTTGGGTTTTCTGGCCTTTAACTATCTGTGCTCTGGCGCCCTTCCGAGCTTTTCGAACCCGCTTCGGCGCACCCGCATAAAGGTCTTCTCCTTCGATGACTTCCTTTCTTCGAAAGGATATTTTTTTCTTAAAGAATTTTGCATCTTTAAGATCTTCGTCTTTTCTTTTCCTCTTTTTCTTCTTCTCTTTTGGTTTTACTTCTTCCGGAGTCGGTTCTGCTTTAGGTACGGGTTGCTTCGGAGCGGGGAATTTTCTTACTTTAGCCTTTTCTTTTTTTGCAACAACTTTTTCAGGTTCAGCTACCGCTTCCTCTTTCTTCGGTTTGACGACTTTAGGCTTTACCGGAAGTTTAATGATCTTGGCGGCGACCTCCTTCTTTCCTTTCTTTTTCTTTACCGGCTTGGCCTTTTCAGCGGGTTTCGCTTTCTTCTTGGTTATCGGTTTTTCAGGTGCTTCAACAGCAGCTTCACCTTCTGCAGCTTCTGTGGTTTCAGCCGCTTCCGGTTCCGCTTTTTTCACTCTTTTCTTACTCTTGGAGGCTTTTTTGGCTTCTGCAACTTCTTCTGCGGGTGCTTCTTCCGCCTCGGGCTGCGGCGCTTCTACGGCTTCAGCCTTCACTTGTTTTTTGCGCCTGCGGATTACCGTCGGTTTAACACGGGTTTCCTCTACCGTCTCTGCAGGTTTGCGGCCGAGCAGATTGGTTTTAATCAATTCCACTGTTTGCTCATCCAAGGAACTCATATGGCTTTTAACCTCGATCTCCATCTCCTCTAGTTTTTGGAGAAGTTCCTTGTTATTCATGTTCAGCGTCCTGGCAAGCTCATATACTCTGATCTTAGCCATCAATCCCCCTTAATAAAATACGATAAAACGAAATCCTCAAACACGTTTAACATCAGCTTTCTTCAGAATCTGCAGCCGGTTCATCATCCCCGGCAGGCTCCGGATCGGTTGGATCGTCTGTGTCTTTTGCTTCACTTACGGAATCGCTACTGTCTTCAGAATCGGCTTCATGAGCATCGGTTTCTATTTCCTCAGCCGGCTCTTCTTCCTCTGCATGCTCTTCTTCCTCTGCATGCTCTTCTTCCTCTGTAAGATCTTCTTCCTCTGTAAGATCTTCTTCAGCTTCAGCAGCTGCTTCCGCTTCTTTCACCGCCAGAACGGCCAATGCTATCAGTTCATCGGCTTTTTGTTCACCGATTCCTCTCACTTGAATCAGATCCTCTTTACCGGCTTTGCTAATCTCTTCTGCAGAATAAAATCCTGCTTCGTACAATGCATCTGCCAGGCCGATGCCGACACCCTGCAAAGCCATCAGGGAATCATAACCACTTTTCATGGCTTCACTGTAACTGGTTTCACTTTTAACATCGAGATGCCACCCGCTGAGTCTAGAGGCGAGCCGGACATTCTGCCCTTTTTTTCCGATAGCCACGGAGAGTAATTCGTCCGGAACAATCACTTCCATGGATCGGCTTTCTTCATCGATGATTACCCTTGAAATCTCTGCCGGCGCCAGGGCATTGCAGACATATTTGGCGGAATCTGCATGCCAGGGGATAATATCAATCTTCTCGCCTCTCAGCTCCTGAACAACGTTTTGAACCCGACTTCCCTTCATCCCCACACAGGCTCCCACCGGATCGATATCCGGATCGGTTGAAGCCACGGAAATTTTTGATCGGCCGCCGGCTTCCCGGGATGCCGCCATTACTTTGACGATACCCTCGCTGATCTCCGGCACTTCGGTTTTAAACAGGTTGACCAAAAACTCCGGATGGCTCCGGGTCAGCACGACTTGCGGGCCCCGGGCATCTTGGAGTACGTCTAAAATAAGCGCTCGAATGCGATCCCCTCGACGATAGGATTCCTTTGGTACCTGCTCTCTTATGGGCAGTATACCTTCTGTATGACCTAGATTGACAATAATATCGCCACGATCGATCCGCTGGCAGATACCGTTAATAATTTCCCCTTTTCGCCCGATAAAATTGGAATATACCGCATCCTTTTCCGCATCCTTCATCTTCTGGATGATCACCTGCTTGGCGGATTGAGCAGCAATCCTACCGAAGTTTGCGGTATCCATCTTGGTACCGATGCTGTCGCCGATCTCACATTCCGGATCGAGCTCCCGCCCCTCTTCCAGGATGATCTGGATATCCGGCTCTGTAATTTCAGCCACGACCTCCATGAACTGAAAGACTTCGATCTCACCGGTCTCTTCACTGTATTGAACTTCGATTTCGATATTATTGCCGAACTTCTTCCTTGCAGCAGAACGAAGGGCCTCTTCGAGTGCTTTGATTAATACTTCTCGATCGATGCCTTTGTCTCGGCTGACCTGATCGACCACACGTTTTATGTCTGCGATAAACATGGATGCTCTCCATTATAATTAATCAACCGTGCCTTTTGTATTTCATTGAAAGGGATTCTCACGGTTTTATCTTCAACACGAATATTGACATCCCCCCCCAAGACCCCCAGTAGGATCCCACGAAAGTTTCTACGCTCTTCAAGCGAATGAACGGTTCTAATTTTAGCTTCACACCCTTTGAAGCGCTCGAAATCGAGCTCTTTTCCCAAGGGACGATCCGATCCGGGTGACGAAACCTCAAGGCTGTATGGACCTATTTCATCCAGATAGATATCCAGCAGGTCGCCCATTTGCCGATTCACTTGAGCACAATCGTCCAGATTGATCCCACCGGTCCTGTCAACATAAATTCGTAGTATTCTGCCGGACGCCTCCCGTTGATATTCCACGAAAACCAGTTCGATGCCTTCGGCTTCACACAGCGGTTCCGCCAATTCATACACGCGTTTAACAATATCCGCTTCTGATCTCCGCTTCGGTGTTTTCCCTTCCGAATCGGCTTCCCTTTTATATCTCCCGTCTTTTCTTTCTTTTTTCACTACCAAAACAGCCTGTCCTAAAAAACAGAAACGGGCTGTAGCCCGTTTCTTCTCATTTGGGTAGACCTTTTATTGTGGACGAAGCGTTATCAGTTCATGTAACAATCCATAACAAAAAAATTAAACCCAAACCACAGCTTCTGGCAAAAAGCTCTACCGTTACAACCCCCTTGATTGAAAAGGGCGAATAACCGATTGGAGCGGGCAACGAGATTCGAACTCGCGACTCCAAGCTTGGGAAGCTTGTACTCTACCAACTGAGTTATGCCCGCAAAATCGGTTTCATAAGTTATGACAAAACAGAATTATTGTCAATATATTTAATGATTAACTTAAACTTTCCCCCTCCTGATTAATACTCATGTTTCGCAGGCCTAAAATACAGGAGTAATGCATTAAATAGGTATTCATCCACATCCATGTCGGATCAGTGTCAATTTCAGGGAATTAAACTGAGTAATGTGGTTATCGGAGAATCAGAAGTTAAGCAGGTTCGGCGCTGACTTACCGGAATAGGCTTTGGAGATGAGCCGATTCGGGGGTGCGTGACTGTCTGAGTGCATTAGGGTGCGTTGCACCGAACAGCATGAAGATGCGACTATAAACTCCATAACTATTTGTTATTTAACTCGGTGTCTTGTTTGTTTCGGTGCCCTGTTCGGTGTTATGCACCCTTATGCGCGAGTTTCACACGCCCCTGAAGTGGGTTATCTTCAAAGCCGATTGTATCTACTTTTACTTTCTGGATATCCAGATAATTTAATTTCGGATTGAGGCGTACCGGAGGGATATGGAAGTCCTGCCCTTTGATTGACGTAAAGGGAGTGGGTTAAGTCAGCAAATCTCTGATATTTTCCAATTCCGATCGGATATCTTCCAAGCCGGGGGTCTGCTCCTTGTCTTTTTTTCCATTGGTGCGCAGATGCCGTTTTGCCCCTTGAATCGTGAATTTCTTGTCGTAAAGCAGCTCCTTGATCTTAAGAATCGTATCGATATCGTTCCGGCGATAAAGCCTTTGGCCCGACGGGGTTCGCTTGGGATTGATTTGTTTGAATTCCGTCTCCCAGAACCTCAGAACCGACGGTTGAACACCGGCAATCTCACTGACCTCTCCGATCTTAAAATAGAGCTTGTCCGGTATCTCTATTCGAGGTGTTTGATTCTTTTCCATTCCCATTTGAACTTTCGGAATAGGTTCAGACCGGCAGGGACGCATGATAAGCCTTCATCAGCCGGTCGGTGATGTCCCGGTGCAATTGATTGATGGCTTCGTCCTGCAATGTCTCCGTGATGGAACGATACGTAATCCGAACCGACACGCTCTTTTTCCCTGCCGGTATCGGATCCCCCTCAAACATGCTGAAGAGTTGGATACTCTCAATCAACGCTTCGTCGAACTCTCTAATTGTGATCAAAACTTCACCGGATTCAATGCCTTTGTCTATAATGAGCGTGATATCCCTTGAAATGGCAGGATATCTTGAAATCGGTCTCGCTTGTTGCAATTCCGGCATATGGGGTGAAAGCCGGTTCATGTCGAGTTCAAAGATAAAGACGGACTGCTTCAAGTCAAAATTATTGAGGACGTGTTCATTGATTTCACCGACCCAGCCGACAACGGCGTGGTTAACGTGAATTTGGGCCGTGTGTCCGGGCCTCATGTAAAAGCACAAATCTTCAGGCATCCTGGGATATCTGACATTACCGATCTTGAGTGCCTGAAAAAGACCTTCCACAATCCCTTTGATATCATAATATTCACAATCCTCAAGCGCCGAATGCCATGATACCGGTTTCCTCAGCCCCGTCCATAGGCCTGCGAGTATTTCAATTTCATCGGGCAGCTCTTCCCGGGAGTTGTTAATAAAGACTTTTCCGGTCTCAAATAATTTTAGGTCTCTAATTTGCTGCGATGCATTTCGGTGCATTGATTCCAGAAGCCCCGGAATCAATGATGTCCGCATAACCGTTTGATCTTCGGTTAAGGGATTGAGAATTTCCACCATGCGTCTTCTGAAATCATCGGCCGGAAGGCGCAGCTTGTCACACGACAGCTCGTTCATGAAGCTATAGTTGATGGCTTCCGTAAACCCGAAGCCGGTCATGATCCGAAGAATACTGTCCCGAACATCCAGATCGCTTGACGGGAGCTTGGTTCCGGCAGATATGGGGGGGAAAGTTGTGGGAATGTCGTTGTAGCCTGAAAGTCTGGCTATTTCCTCCATGAGATCAACCGGTCGCCGGATATCCACACGAAAGGATGGATGGTCAACCGTCAGCGTATCGGCATCGGCAATATCCACCTTGAATTCTATCGATTCCAACAGCTTTGCCATGGTCTCCCGGGAAAGATCGGTTCCCAGAAACCGGTTGGTTCGGCTGACATTCAGGGCGACTTTATGTCGCGCGGTTTTTTTGGGGTGTTCATCGATGACCCCGCTGATCAGTTTGCCGCCGCTGACTTCGACCAACAATTGGGTTGCCCGATCAAGGGCTTTCACCGTATTTTCCGGGTCCACCCCACGCTCAAACCGGTGGGATGCATCTGTGCCGAGACCCAGCGTCCTGGCGGTCTTTCGGATGTTGGGTGGACTGAAATAGGCGCTTTCGATCAGCACCCGCTGGGTGGTTTCTTCGATTTCAGAATTGAGCCCGCCCATCACACCACCGACGGCAACCGGCTTTTCTCCATCGCAGATCATCAGCATCTCATCGGTCAACTTTCGATCTTTACCGTCCAAAGTCGTAAATGCCTCACCCATTGCTGCGGTCCGCACAACAATTCTGTTTTCCGCCAATCGGTCGAAATCGAATGCATGAAGCGGTTGCCCCATTTCCATCATCACAAAGTTCGTAACGTCAACGATGTTGTTGATGGGCCTTAAGCCCACAGAGTTTAGTCGGTTCTGAAGCCAAAACGGTGAAGGCGCCACCGCAATACCGGTCAACAACCGAGCGGCATACCGCGGGCAATGATCCGGGGCTTCAATGGTGACAGAGGCATGTTCGGCGATCTCACCGTCTGTTTCCATCACCGGCATATCGGGATTCGTTAAGGCGGTATTTTGGATGGCTGCAATCTCCCGGGCAATCCCTAAGATGCACAAGCAATCCGGCCTGTTTGGCGTCAGGTCGATTTCAAATACCGGATCTGAAAGGGATAATGCTTGGGGAAGCTTTTGTCCCACTTCAAGGGAGCCGTCTAAGGACAGGACGCCGCTTCTGTCGTTGCCCAACCCGAGCTCCATCTCGCTGCACAACATACCCTCGGATGTCTCTCCGCGGATGGCGGTCTTATTCAAAACCGTCCCATCGAGAAATTGGGTGCCCGGCAGCGCCAACGGGGCCAGCATATTCACTTCCACATTGGGCGCTCCGCATACGACGGGAAACAGCCTATCCCCGGCATCCACCTTGCACACGGTCAACCGCTGGGCATTGGAATGGGGAACGATCTCGACGATCCTTCCCACCAGCACGGTATTCAGATAATCATACCGGTCGGTAACCGAATCCACCTCCAGGCCGGCCATGGTCAGTGCGTCCGCCAGGTCGGAGGCGTCCATATCGATTGAAACATATTGATTCAGCCAGCTAAGACTCGCTTTCATTTCAGAACTGCCCCAAGAACCTCATATCGTTTTCAAAAAATTTTCGAATATCATCAATTCCGTATTTTAACATGGCAATCCGCTCGACACCCATTCCAAAGGCAAATCCGGTATAGCGGTCTGCCTCATAGCCGACATTTTCAAATAACGCCGGATGCACCATTCCTGAACCGAGTATCTCCAGCCACCCCGAATGAGAGCATACCCGACACCCCTCTCCCCTGCAGATCACGCACAGGATATCGACCTCTGCACTCGGTTCGGTAAACGGAAAAAAACTGGGGCGAAACCGAAGGCTGGTCTGTTCATCGAACATCTCGTGAACAAATACCGTGAGTATGCCCTTTAAATCGCCCAAAGATATATGTTCATCCACCATTAACCCTTCAACCTGATTAAACATGGGGGTATGGGTCAAATCCGAGTCACAGCGGAAGACCTTGCCCGGCATCACGATTCTCAGCGGCGGTTTATACTTCTCCATGGTCCTGATTTGAAGCGGTGAAGTATGGGTCCGCAACACAACGGTGTCTGAAACAAAAAACGTGTCCTGCATGTCTCTTGCAGGATGGTCCTTCGGAAAGTTGAGGGCTTCGAAGTTATAGTAATCGGTTTCGACTTCGGGGCCTTCGGCGATATCAAACCCTAATCTTCTGAATATATCACAGATTTGTTGGGTAACTTGGGTGATCGGATGCAGATACCCTTGCTGTGCGGATCGACCCGGAAGGGAAACATCTATTTCAATGTCTCCTGCCGCCCGTGTATCGATGGTACTGAGGGCGTCTGTGATGGCTTTCTGAAGGAGCTCTTTGACTTGGTTTGCCCTTTTCCCGGCCGCCGGACGATCTTCTTTGGGCAGATTCGAGATGTTTCTCAAAAATTGTGTAATAACACCCTTGCGCCCTATGTACCGGGTGGAAACGGCTTCAACAGCCTGCCGATCTTCAGCAGATTCAATTGCCTTAAGTGCTTCATCTTTTATGTCTTCAATCGATTTATCCACTTATACCCGGGTCCTTCACCTGTCTATTATTAACCACGCATCAGCGGTTAAAGCCCTAACGGTTAATGGTTAACCCACTGGAGTGTAATGAAATTCAGATTAAGATGAAGCGAGTTTTGCTAACTCGGCAAATCCCGATGGATCGAAAACAGCCATTTCTGCAAGAATTTTCCGATCGAGTTCCACGTTGGCAACTTTTAAACCATGGATGAACTTGCTGTAGGACAGGTTGTTCAGACGGGCCGCTGCATTGATTCGTGCAATCCATAGTCTGCGAAAATCCCTCTTACGGGTTTTTCGGTCCCTATATGCATACATTAAGGCTTTATCGACAGCATCTGCTGCCGTACGATAAAGTTTACTGCGTCCCCCCCTGAAGCCTTTGGCAAGCTTCAGTACCTTTTTTCGACGCTTTCTCGCTTTAAAACCTCTTCTTATTCGCATTATATTTCTCCTAGCTTCAAACGACTATGTTTGAAAGATTTCTCTTTCCCTTCTCTTATCCGTTCGGCAACAATTTACGGATCTCTCGCCTATCAGATTTAGCGATAATATGACTCTGCCGTAATGATCGTTTCCGTTTGGTTGTCTTTTTGGTTAGGATATGACTTCCAAAGGATTTATTAAATGAATATTTGCCGGAAGCGGTTTTCTTGAATCGCTTTGCGGCAGCTCGATTCGTCTTTATTTTCGGCATTTTTTCTTACTCCTTCAATACGATTTAGGTGTTCCGCCCTATCCTTTCAGAAAAATAGATGGCGCGAGCATAACATATTGACCAGCCCACGCCATTTCGATATCCAGTTCAGGTAACGGAATTTATAAAAAATATTAGGAGAACGATTTCGCGTTATTTCGGTGACAGCACCATCACCATCGTTCGCCCTTCAAACTTCGGAAGCTGTTCAACAACCGCTAATTCGGCTGTCTCTTCAACAATCTGATTCAGCAATTCCCTTCCGCGATCGACTAATGATATTTCTCGTCCCCTGAAAATTACCGTTACCTTGACTTTATCTTTTTTCCCAAGGAACTTTTTAATATGACCGATTTTAACCTGAAGATCATGCTCACCGGTCTTCGGTCTAAGCTTAATCTCTTTGACCTGAAAAGTTGTTGCCTTCTTTTTCGCTTCCTGCTGTTTTTTGGTCTGTTCGTATTTATAACGGCCATAATCCATGATCTTACAGACCGGTGGATCTGCATTGGGTGATACCTCCACCAGATCTAGACCAAAGTCTGCAGCCTGAGAAAGCGCTTCCCGAATCGGAATGACTCCGACCTGATTGCCGTCAGGATCTATTACCCGAACTTCTCTCGCTCTGATATTCTCGTTGATATTCGTTCTGTCTTTAACCGGACCTCTTGATCTGCGCTGAATAGCTATGTTTCCACCTCCCCAAGCGGCTGAACAACTCTTTTAAATGGTTAAATTCTGACTGCCGGAACAATAAATGCCTGTAAAAAATGAACTTTCCGGTTTATGTGTTCCAGCAGCCCTGCTCAAAAGTAAAACTGTGGATATACGATAACATTAAAAAATGCAAGAAAAAAATTCAAGAAAATAATCACCTTTTTTTTCTAAGACGCCGATTATACGCGTTTATACAGACATGTTCAATTGCTTTGACGTGCAGGTTTGGGGTCTTAATAGGCATACCGGTAAACGAACAGCCCTATATATTCTTTCAACGCAAGGTATATTCCATGGTAGTCATTGGGAAGAATATCCCGCCAGACAAATGGTAAGGCTTTTGGAGATTTGAATGCAGCAGGAAATGGAATGACTTTGAGACCGGCTCTCTCAAAGGATAACACCGCCCGCTTCATGTGATAACCGGAGGTAATAAGAACCGGTTTGCGAAAACCGAACCGGTCACAAATCGATTTGGCAAATTTCGCATTTTCAAAGGTATCCCGGGCCCTATCTTCGAGGATAATCAAATCTTGCGGAACCCCTAAATCGATTAAATACCGTTTGATGATGGAAGCCTCGGTAATCTGTGAACGTGTGAAGCTTGCGCCGGTTGCAAGGATCGGAATATTCAGCCGCTTATAAAGTCTTATGGCAGTCACTATCCTTTGGAGTAGTTCCGGTGAGGGTGCGCCCATACCGGAAAGATCGGGCGCCTGATCGTTGATACCACCGCCCAACAGGATAAGAACATCGCCGCCTATTTCTTTAGGAAGTGTAAATTCCCCTTCAAGGCCTCTGTAAAGCGCGCCGGACACCGGCCCCAGGGCAAGAATCCACATCAGCACGCCGATAACGATTTGGATAACACCCGCGCTGCGGTTTTTTTTAGTGTAAAACCATATTCCTGAAATAATCAGCAGCAGGATAAAAATCCCCGGCGGTAGAATAAACGGCGTCAGCACTTTCTTTAGGATGAACATGATATTCCTCTCTCAAAAAATAAGGTCTTGGAATTTTTTTCTGGTTATGCCTTATTCTCAAGTGAAACTGCCTCGCTCGGCCGGCGGGTGTCGGACCGGTTGCCGG
>CAYSUA010000007.1:0-7578 GCA_964433795.1 uncultured Desulfobacteraceae bacterium
CAGGAAGCGTTGACCAGGCAAAGGGCGTAAATAAAGCCAATGCGACGGGGACGATAAGAGTGAGCGAACGGGCCTTCCAACCCAGCGACGCCACATATTCCTCAAATGTGGCGTCGAACAGGCCGTATTCGAGAGCGAGCCACGGAAGAAACCAGTATGCAGCAAACCCGCCGGCAACCCATAACAGGACGGTCAGCGGGGTGGTTTCTCCCGGGGTCGCTCTTGATAATGAATGTTGAGTGTTTGATAATATCATTGCTGTTACGTAATTAAAGATGGAGCCGAATTAACGTGCCAGTGGTTTAATCTCTTTGGCCCAGCGGTCGATCAATTTGGACCGCATCTCCTCTGTGCCGTATTTTACAAAATCGTAATCGATCAGGTTGACCTGATCGAGACGGATAGCTTCCTTGGGCACATTGGCATTGATGTTGGTGGGCACCTGAAACATTTTCACCTTCTGGGGAACTTCCTGCCCCTCTTTGGAGAGCATGAAATCGATGAATTTCTTCGCATTTTCCATGTTTCTTGCCCCCTTGATAATGCTCAAACCACCGATTTCATACCCTGTACCTTCGGACGGCACCACCAGCTCCAAAGGAAAGCCATTGACTTTTTGCAGCGCATGATCATGGAGAAAACCGATGCCGATCAAGGCCTCCCCGCGGGCAGCGGCCTTTCCGGGAGCCGATCCCGATTTGGTGTATTGGCCGATGTTTTTGTGAAGCTTGGCCAGATATTCAAAGCCTTTCTCTTCCCCCCACAGCTGAACGATGGTCGCCAGTGTGGTATAGGCGGTACCCGAGCTTTGAGGGCTCGCCAGCTGGACCAGACCCTTGTATTCCGGCTTGGTCAGATCGGCCCAGGATCCGGGCATGGACAGCTTTTTTTCTTTTAAAAGTTTCGTGTTCACTGAGTATCCCAGAACACCGGCGTAGCATCCGGCCGAATGGTTCTTTTTACTGGTTGCCGGATTTCTGAATCGCTCGCCGACCTCTTTGAGCATTGGAGACTTGTAAGGCTCGAGAAGGCCATTGACACCCGCCTGGGAATGGGGGTCCAATGTTCCAGCATACCAGACATCCCCCTTGGGATTGGCCTTTTCCGCCAAGATTTTAGCGTAGGTCGAGCCGGAACCGGCACGGGTCATCTGCACCTTGACGTCATATTTTTCGGCGAACCTGTCTGCAACGGCCTGACATGCAAACGCTTCATTGCTGCAGTAGACGACCAGGCGGCCCTTGGCCCAAGCGGGGGTCGAAAATAGAACGATAATAAACACTGCTAAGAGAGACTTCATAAAATTTTGCATTGCTGTACCTCCTTTTCTAGTTGTTGTTATCAGGGTTGTTCAAATGGCGATGGTTTTCCGGATCAAAGAAACTCCATGCCTTCGTCGTTTGTAATAAGAAAACAGGGATTCTTTCTGTAGGTTTTTTATAACGGTCACATAATATGTCATTTTTCAACATCAAACAAGGGGTTTCAGTGGCAAAGTTGCCTCGAAATAATAGTATTGCCGGCATGAGGAAATAACCGTATTCAATGATCCAGTGCGATGATCTGCTCACTGCTGAGCGAGAGGGATACCGGCGTTCCTTCGGCAATCGGCGCCTCGCCACGCTGGTAGGCGGCGTCCACGAGAAGAAAGTGATCACCGACTGCGACCCGGTAACGTACGATACTCCCCAGGAACTCCAGGTGCTCGACTTTGCCGAACAGGCGTGTCGTTCCCGGAAGCGGTTCTACTTCCGATGATTGGATGGTCAGGTTTTGAGGTCGGAAGACGATATGGGCTGCTCCCCGGGACGATTCTCCGATGGGAACAACCACCGTGCCGTCTGATGAACGGAAAAGGGTCTTACCTTCCTCCAGCGCCACTGTTCCTTCCACGACATTGGCAACGCCTAAAAAATTGGCAACGAACAGATTCGCCGGTCGATCGTAGAGATCCGTGGGCGATCCCACCTGCTGGATGATTCCATCGTTAATGACGGCGATACGATCGGCGGTGGTATTGGCCTCCTCCTGGTCATGGGTGACAAATATTGTCGTCAGAGACAGCTTTCGCTGCAGCTGACGCAACTCTCTGCGCATCTGGACCCGAAGCTTGGCATCCAGATTGGAGAGCGGTTCATCGAGCAGGAGTACTTGAGGTTCAATGATAATGGTCCGGGCTAAGGCTACCCGTTGCTGCTGACCGCCGGATAGCTGAGACGGACGCCGATCGGCAAGATCGAGCAAGTTGACGAGATCCAGAGCCGCATCCACGCGCTCGTTAATTTCATTGTGCGGTACGCGTCTTTCTTTCAATCCGAATGCGACATTCTTTCGCACGGTCATGTGGGGCCACAGTGCGTAACTCTGAAATACCATACCGACGTTGCGCCGCCATGGCGGCAGATGAGACACCTCCTGATCCCCGATGAACACCTGCCCGGCCTGCGCCGATTCAAATCCGGCAATCAAACGGATAAGCGTTGTCTTACCGCAACCGGACGGTCCTAAAAAGGCGAAAAACTCACCGGACTCAATCTTAAGGTCGATCCCTTTCAGCACGTGTGTTTTACCAAAGGAAAGATTGATTCCTTCAAACGTAACTCCAGAGTCCGAACCGTTTCCGTCTTTATTTGCGATGTCGGCCATGTTTTAACTCCTGTGATCGATGCTATTCAGTTTGTTTGTCTCATGCCGTATTTTTTCTGGCGCCGATCGATAATCACGTGGGAAATCAGGGTGCACAACCCTACCACAACAACGGCAGCAATACCCAGGGCTGCGCCGGGCCCTCGCCCCGCAGCACTTTGCATATACACATAGATACCATATGAGAGCGGTCCATCGGAACTGTTGGACACAAGCATCAGGGTCATACCCAATTCCACCGCTGCGGTGGCAAAGCTGGTGACAAAGCCTGCAAGAATCCCGCCGGCCATCAGCGGCACCACGATCTTGCGTATGGTCGTAAATTTTCCTGCCCCGAGATTCTCGGCGGATTCCTCAAGGGACACGCTCACCTGTTGCAGAGCCGCGGTGCAGGCACGTAGCGCATACGGAAGTCTTCGAATGGAAAGAGCGATAACGATCATGACCCACCAGGTCGCCAGCGGCTGGTTATCCATCCAAGGCACGCGGTAGACGAAAAACGTCCGAAGGTATCCGATGCCGATCACAAGCCCGGGAATCGCCACTGCCGACATGGCGATGTAATCCAACATCTTCCGCCCGATCAAGCGGGTGCGCAGCACGATATAAGCAATGGCCGTACCCAGTACGACATCAATCAAACCGGCAAGAAATGAATAAAGGACGGTGTTGGTCATGTACTCGGGGGTTTCGGCAAAGATCGCAACGAAGTGATCAAGAGAGAAGGCATCGGGCAGCACACTGTATGACCAGATGGTGCCGAATGAAAGCAGTGTCAGCCCAAAATGGGGGGCCAGTACCAGTGTCATAATCAAAAGGATGATGAACCAGGCGATACCCTTTTCCCACGGCCGCATACGGCGTTTGGTCAATCCCCCCCCGCCTTTCTGTACGGTTGCATAGTCTTTTCCCTTTAACGATAACATGGCCAACCACATGGAAGACAATGCGATCACCACGAGAAAAACGGATATCACATAACCCATGGGATCCTTTATGCCGATGGATGCAATCCGCAGGTATGCTTGGGGCGCCAGCATATTGTTGACATTGAGCAAAAGCGGTGTACCGAGATCATCGAAGACTTTCAGAAACACCAGCGACGCACCGGCCACGTATCCCGGCATGGACAGGGGCAGGACGATTCGCCGGAACAAACGGAAACCTGAGCATCCCAGGTTTTGTGCTGACTCTTCCATGGATTTGTCTATGTTTTGAAGAGCCACAGACAGATTGATCAGAATAAACGGAAAATAATGCAGGCTTTCGACGAAAATAACACCGTTGAGCCCTTCCATGAAGGGGATATTGATTCCGAACCATTGTTCAAGCAGGAGATTGACGCTGCCGTTTCTGCCGAAGAGCATCATCATGGCGACTGCACCCACAAAGGGCGGCATGATGAGCGGAATGACCCCTAAGCTTTGAACAATGACAGCCCCCTTGAATTCAAAACGTGATGTAAAGTACGCCAGGGGCATGGAAAGTGCTGAGGCGATCAGAACGGCCATAACGCCCACATAGAGAGAATTCCAGAACGATTCACGAAACAGGGCCGTACTGAAGAAGTCTTTGAAATTGGAAAGGGTGAACTGGCCGGTGGTCATATCCTGGAAGGCGACGAAAACGACCTGCACCACGGGAACAACAAGAAACATGAGCAGAAACAGGGCAATGAGCAGCATGACCGCTGTCAGCGCCGGATGCTTTCTAAATCCAGAATTTGCCATTGATGCTCCTTCCCGCCGATATCATCGGATCACGAACAGAACAACCCCAATCGAGTTTTAGGGGACGTTCGATCAGGGTTGTTCGATCAATATCGTTTACTTGAGCATTTTTGTGGCTTGTTCAGCTTTTGCTTTTGCCTCGGCGTAATTTTTCTTGGTAAATGAGTCCCATTTCTCTTCGATTTCCGCTTGCCGCGGAGGCACCTTCACAGATGCCTTTTTCCGTTTCTTGAAGACATCCGATGTAAAAACACCGGGAAATTTCGCATCCAACGCATCGCCTTCGGAAATCGGCATGGCTGCAACCAGTGCGTGAGCTTCCTTGATGAGTGCCTCGGCTTTGGAATTGGATTTACCGGATAACGCCGTCTCAGCTTTTTGAATAGCCTTGGCCGCCTCTGCCAAATCTTCGCGCCGGTAGGTGATCATCACGTCGAATAAGGAGTTGACGATGTTGTATCTTGTTTTGGATAGAACCACGTCGAACTTGACCGCTGCTCCCATGGATTTATCTTTGAAGGGATTCGGAAAATCTTTGGGCGCCATAGCGTATGTTTCAGGATTGACGGGCAAGCGGCGAATCGCGGGATCCAACAGCAGCTCCTGACCCTCCACCGACAAGAGATACTCGATAAAGGCAGCCGCCGCCTGGGGGTGTGGAGCATTCTTCACGATGGCAATATTGGCCGGCACCAGCGTGGTTACCGTGGGATATACGAAGTCGACGGGAAATCCCGTGGCCTTTGACGAAAACCCAAAAAAGTCGATGACAACACCGACACCGAAATCACCGCTGTTGACACCTTCGGGAACACCGAAGCTTCGTTCAGTGACCATCTTGAAATTGCCGGCCATCTCCTTCCAGGTTGCCCACCCTTTATCCCAACCCTCGCCCTGAAGCACGGTTTCCACTGTTAAGTGCGTGGTTCCCGAGCGTGACGGTGCGGACATCCCGACGTGGTTATGATAGACCGGCTTTTTCAGATCGTTCCACTCTTTCGGAACCGGAATCTTTTTAGCCTTTAAATAGCGGGTGTTCCACATGATTCCATAGCCCGACCCGGCAAAACCGATGTAATAGCCATCGGGATCGTTGATGGGATACGATCCGATCTTTTTCGGGATCCCCTTGGCTTTTGGCGCATATTTGGCCAAAAGTCCATCACCCTTGAGTACCTCGAATGCGTCAGGTGCTGAAGCCCACATGAGATCCGACGTGTTTCCTTGTGCGGTTTCCTGGATATACTTTACCCCTGCGGAGGTCTTTTTTTGTAAAATTTCCACCGTGGTACCCGGATACTTCGTTTCAAAGGCTTTCTTAAAGGGACCGGTCAGATCCTTTGGGTACGAAGTGACGACGACCACCTTTTTTTCCATGCCGATGGAATGGCCGGCCCATAGGAAGCACACGGCTGCAATAATGATTCCTAATGTATAAAGCCTCGATTTGGGATTTAATCTCATCTTCATGACAGTTCCTCCTTTTTAAATGTGTTAAAAGATTAGCGTTGAGTCGATAGGAAAAGGGGGTGTTGAACGTGACCATTGCTTTCTTAACTTTCAATTTTGATGCCATGAGAACTGTTTTTTTTGGGTAAATTGCAACTCGTTGATTTTTTGGTTATTTAACTAATCGGCGAAAATAAGTTTTCCAACAGACTACACAATCGCATTTGAATTTTGGTGGATTTGAACCAATAGGTGGTTGATATCAATCAGCGGGGTGGATGTCGTATTTTTCCATTCTGTACCGCAGGGTATTGCGGGAAATTTTAAGGAGAGCGGCAGTTTTCGTTTGATTGCCCCCAGCCATTGCAAGCGCCTGCCTGATTAGAAATTTCTCCATTTCATCCAAAGAGAGGCCTTCGATAGGAATTTGAAAGTTTCCGAACGGGGCAGTCGGGTTAGACGGCTCACGGTCCAGGAGTATATGTTCCGTTCCGACCGCATCGCGATTACAGAGAATCATTGCCCTTTCAAGGCAATTCTGGAGCTCCCTGACATTCCCCCGCCAGGGGTGGGATATTAAAAGGTCCATGGCATCGGGTGTTGTGCTTTTAACCTGTTTACCGATTTCACCGGCAAACTGCTTGAGGAAATGCCGTACCAAAATGGGAATATCTTCTTTATGATCGCGCAATGGGGGAATGTAAATGGGAAATATGTTGAGCCGGTAAAACAGATCGATACGGAACGCGCCCTCATTTACCAGCTGTTTCAAATCCCGGTTCGTGGCGGCGATGATGCGCACATCAACTTCCAAAGAACGATTGCCACCCAGTCGTTCAAAAGTCATTTCTTCCAGTACCCGTAACATTTTAATCTGAGCTTGCCGGCTCATGTCACCGACCTCGTCTAAAAAAATAGTGCCGGTGTCGGCAATCTCAAATCGCCCGGGTTTCTGTTTAAGAGCCCCGGTAAATGCGCCTTTCTCGTAACCGAACAGTTCGCTTTCTAAAAGGGTGTCAGGCAGAGCCCCGCAGTTGAAAGGAATAAATGGTCGGACGGAGCGCGGACTATTATAATGGACCAGACGGGCCAGCATTTCTTTTCCGGTTCCGCTTTCCCCCTGGATTAAAACGGTGGACGCGGTTTGCGCTACTTGTGCGGCCAGTTTCCGGACCGCCTCGATTTCCGAAGAATCACCGATGAAATGCTCAAAACCATACTTGACGCCCACGGCCTCTCGAAGATAGCGATTTTCATCCTGCAATTTTGAATAATTAATGGCTTTGGATACGATAATGCGGATCTCTTCATTTTCAAAGGGTTTGGTGATGTAATCAAAAGCCCCTGCTTTCATCGCCTTTACCGCTGATTCGACACTTCCGTAGGCAGTAATGACGATCACCGGAACATCCGGTTTTTCCCCGTGGATGAAGTCCAAAAGCGCCATACCGTCCATTTGGGGCATTTTTAAATCCGTGATGACCAGGTCATACGGATGCTGCTGAAAATAATCGCGCGCCTCAAGGCCGTTTTCCGCAAGATCGATATCATAGTGCCGGCTACTGAGAATGATTTGGAGGATGCGGCGAAATTTCTGTTCGTCATCAACAATCAAAATACGAGGTTTTTTCATGGCCACAATTTACGCTGGTCTATCGTTAACGGGAAAGTGCAGAGTGAACCGGGTGCCTTTACCGATCTCACTCTCCACATTGATTTTCCCTTTGTGATTTTCGATAATTCTGTTGACGGT
>CAYSUA010000007.1:7678-12555 GCA_964433795.1 uncultured Desulfobacteraceae bacterium
TGTACTTCCGTGTTATCTTTATTTGATTTCCCAGATTTTTTGGGGACTCCCAGAAGTGAATTCTCTCTTCCAGGGTCTCATTAATATCGGTTTTTTTGAGATTTGGAGGTCTGGGACGCGAGTGATTCAACAAATCACGGACTTTTATGTCCAGCCGATTCACTTCGTCGATAATAAAGTTCACAACTTCCGATTTGACATCGGCATCTTCGGTTTCTTCAATAAGAATCTGGGCGGATCCTTTTATAATTCCGAGGGGATTTTTTATTTCATGGGCGATTCGTGTCGTCAGTTCCCCGAGGGCCGCCATTTTCTCTTTTTGCATTAATCTTGTATAGGTTTTCTTAAGCTCCGCTTTGCTCTTTTTCAATGAGACGGCCATCTCATTAAACGATCTGGAGAGCAGATCGAATTCGTCTGCTGTATCGATGGAAATCTCCTGTTCATAATTGCCTGAAGCCACGGTTTCCATGCTCCGGGCAAGTTTTTCAATCGGTCCGGTAACAAAACGGCTCAATATCAATGCCACACCTATTCCGATTAATACGGAAACCAGGCTCGTCATGATAACCACTAGGATATTTTTGGTCATTTCCACCCGCATGTGCTCGAGTGAAAATCCGACCCTTACCGTGCCCCATTTATTCGTATCTACAAATACCGGCACGGAAATGTCGTTGATCTGTGCCGTAAAAGTAGGGTTATGGTATGTCTGTACCAGAAACGTCTTAACCAGACCCCGGACATTGCTGTTTATCGGTTCCGGTATTTTTTTCAAGGCCCCGGTACTTTGGGCAAAAATACGGCCGTGCCTGTCCGTGATGATGACATAAACGATGTTTTTCTTTTTTATCAGATTATTGACATGCTCATTTAATGTATAAAAATCATTCCTGATAATCGGGTCGATACTTCCCTGCCCCAATGTCTGGGTTAGGATTAATCCCTCATCACGAACCTGTTTGAGGTAGTTGTGTCTCCATCGCAAATAGTTCGTTAAAGCCAGTATTGAAATCGTGATAATGATGACAAGGATAAATGAGTAAACAAATCTCATTTTAAGGCTTAATTTTTTAAGATCTAAAAAACCCATTTTCTTGCCTTACGAATGCTGTCATAATCACTGTCGTGAGCTTCTTCAAACCCTTCGATCTGTATATATTCTGCCAATTCCCGGGTTTCGGGTGTCTTTCCGATCTTTAAAAATGCTTCCTTAATTTTAGCAACCAGCGTTTCATCCAAGCCGCCTCTGACACTAAACGGACCTAAATATATCGGATCGGATTTCCAGATAATTCTCAACTCCTTGACATTCGGATTCTCCAAGCGCCATCGGGTTGTGGCCATGGCGGCGCCCGCCACATTTCCGGTATAGACGGAGAGGAGTACCGAATCGTGATTTCCGGCATATATCACTTCGGAAAAATATGCTTCAGGATCGGTAATACCCCGCTGCCGCATCATAGCGGTCGGTAAGAGATAACCGGTCGTCGACTCTTTATCGGTAAAAGCAAATGATCTGCCTTTTAATTCATTAAACGTTTTCAAGCCGCTGTCTTTCCGAACAATGATTACGCTATTATAATAAGAGCTTCCGAATTTCTTTCTGCGAACCAGCGGGCGGATATCGGCGGCCTCACGAGTCAGCACATACATAAACGCTCCGGTCAAGCAGAGATCCATTTCGCCTTTTGCGAACGCGTTTATAATTTCCCTGTAACTGGACCGGAACAACATTTCAACAGGCATCTGCAGCGCTTTAGCGAGGTAATCCGCAAGCGGTTGCCATTTTTTTACCATGAAGACGGCATTGCCTTGAGGGATAAACCCGATATTGAGAGATGTCCCGGTCTGTACGTCTCCATTATGAATCGTAATAGGGGCACCGCTTTCGATCCTTGTAAGTTTAAAGAGGCTGCGGCTGTCCCCCAAGTATAGTTTCATAAACAGAACGATTATCGCTGCTGCCAGTGCATAGATAATATATCGTTTTTTATCCGTCATGAATAACAAGCCACATTGAGATATCTTGATTTTACATAATATTAAAAGGTTCAATATCTACTAGTGCATTGATTTGCCTAGAACCCAAAATCAAGTGAACCCGTAAGATATGGTGTTTGTTGAGGATATTTTAATCTGCGCCCGGAATAAGTTAACATCAGAATGGCAGGGATTTCAACAATAAATCGTCTGATTTGAAATTTGTATTATTGAATAATTATCCGTATAGTCAGGATGAATAAATTTATAGTTTCATCAGGAGTGTAAAGTGGCTTTCTCAGATATATCCATACGCAAATACTATGCTTCTCGCGCCCCTATATATGATCGGGTATATCAAATACCGGAACGTCAAGAAGACTTACGCTATTTGGAAGGCTGGATTCCAACCGTATTTAAAGAAAAGAAAGTTTTAGAAATAGCATGCGGTACCGGTTATTGGACACAGTTCATTGCACCTGTTGCGAAAGAGATGACGGCCACGGATGTAAACGAGGAAACACTTAAATTCGCTAAAGATAGACCTTGCGTTGCGAATGTCCGTTTTCGTTTGGAAGATGCATTCAGATTATCTGATAGTCTGGGATCGTTTGGCGCTGCGTTTGCCGGCCTCTGGCTTTCGCACGTTCCCAAGGAACGGTTTAGAGCGTTTTTTATTAATCTTCATAAACACCTGAGTTCCGGGGCCGTCGTTCTTCTAATCGATAATTCAAAAGCTCAATGCCGTGAGCTTCCAATTGCTGAAACAGATGTGAAGGGAAATACATATCAGACTAGAGTGCTCGATGATGGAACAAGTTATCGAGTCCTAAAGAACTTCCCTTCTAAAAAAGAGTTGAGTGAAGTTGTTGGAAGAATAGGCGTTAATGCAGATTTTCGCGAGTTGGAACATTTCTGGATTTTTCAGTATGAAACAAAGTAACGGTACCGGCAGTGCCGGCGGCAATTCAGCAGTTCTTCGCCTGGCGCAGAACGGGGGTAGCGCTCGAACCCGCCCTCTGACGCGCCGGCCTCCCATCTCCATAGACATTGCGCCAATCATGAAAAGGGGTTAAAAAGAGGCAGGTCCATGAGACGGTTCATTCTGACCATGCCGATTCAAAACCGCCTGTTTCAACTCTTTTAGTGGAGGTACTCGTGTCAAATCGATTGAAGGCAAATCGACTGGATCAAGATCTGACCCGGGGCAACCCCCTGGGATTCTTTTTTAATGGGGAGCCGGTTCAGGCCTACGAAGGTGAAACCATCGCCACTGCCTTGCTCGCTTCAGGACATTGGGTTTTTCAAAAGACCGGTAAAAAAAATGACTCCCGGGGCGTGTATTGTAATATCGGTGTCTGCCACTCCTGTCTGGTCATAGTCGACGGCGAAAGGAATGTGCGGGCCTGTCAGACGCCTGTTTCACCCGATTGCCGGGTGGAAAGGCAAGAATCAAAAGAAAGAGGACCGGATGAAAAAATTTGATGTGGTAGTGGTCGGCATGGGGCCTGCCGGTATGACGGCCGCAGTCGAATTAGCCGAGAGGGGGCTCAAGGTGGCGGTGTTCGATGAGAATCCTCGACCGGGCGGCCAGGTATACCGACAATCGCCACATGAATTCAAACGGACCGATGGGCGAGCTCTCGGATTGAAAAATCAAGCCGGTCTGCGATTGATCGACAGGTTTAACCAGCTTGCCGGGGCAATCGAAGTATTTCAGAACACATTAATATGGGGAATATTCGATGACCGGGAACTGGCCTTTAAACGCGACCAGGCCTGTGACGGTGTAGGTTTTAATAAGCTGATTCTGTGTGAGGGGGCCTGTGAGCGGACGGTTCCCTTTCCCGGCTGGACCCTTCCCGGGGTAATGACGCTGGGAGGATTACAGAAATTTATTCTTCACCAGCGCGTGCTGCCGGGACAGCGGGTGTTGTTGTCCGGATCCGGACCCTTGCTTCTTGCCGTGGCTGCCGAAGTACTCAAGGCCGGGGCTGAAAGTTTCACCCTGTGCGAAGCTTCAAACATGAAGGGCTCATTCAAACTGTTGATCGAACTGTTTCTCCAGGAAGGTCTGCTTTCAGAGGCCTTCTCCTGTCTGGTGCCGGTTCTTAAACGCTTGATTCCGGTGCATCGGTCCCATGCCGTCATAGCCGCCAGAGGTGACAACCGGGTTGAAGAGGTAGAGATCGCGAGATTGGATGATGATTGGAAACCGGTTTCGGGTACGGAAAAAACCCTTCAGGTAGACGTCGTCGGTCTCGGCTTCGGCTTCCAGCCCATGGCCAGATTGTGTCGATTGGCCGGCTGTCGGCTGGAGTTCGATCTTAACCAGAGGGCTTTCAAGCCTGTGGTTGATTCAAACATGCTGACCAGTCGAGCCGATATTTACGCTGCCGGTGACTCGGCCGGCATCGGCGGGTCCGGAATGGCCGCGGTTGAGGGACACCTCGCTGCGCTCCACGCTGCCTCAACTTTCGGAACGCCGGCCGCCGGGGAATTGGAACAGGCCCATAACCGGCTGACCCGGGAAAAGAAGAAAATTGCTCGCTACATGACACGCCTGGATGAGATGTTCACTCCCCGCTCCGGAATCTTCGACATCGTCCAGGAGGAGACCGTTATCTGCCGGTGTGAGGAAACAACCGCCGGGGATCTCCTAAAGGCGATTCAGATGAAGCATCTGAATTTGAACGCAATCAAGAAGAGAACCCGGCTGGGCATGGGGCCGTGTCAAGGCAAAACCTGTGAGGCGATTACAGTGGAGATGGGTCTCAGAGCGGGTGTACCCCTTTCCGAGCTTGAAAGCCTGACGGTCCGACCTCCCATCACGCCCATCCCTATGTCCGTGATGGCCAATTATACAGAACCCGGAATCGGGACAATGTGACCAT
>CAYSUA010000007.1:12655-26987 GCA_964433795.1 uncultured Desulfobacteraceae bacterium
CCTATGTCCGTGATGGCCAATTATACAGAACCCGGAATCGGGACAATGTGACCATGCCAATGATGTTTTCGCAAAAGATCCTTTGAATGTGAAGGAAACCCATGACCACCGTCAAAAAGAGGTGAAGCCTTGTTTCAAGACCATGCTGAAATAACGATTATCGGCGGCGGGATCATCGGCACGGCCATGGCCTATTATCTCTCCAAGGAAGGGCGCGATGTCGCCCTTGTGGAGAGACGGTTTCTGGCGTCGGAAGCCTCCGGGGCCAACGGAGGCGGATCCGGCGGATACGGGGCCGGGCGTCACGTGGATTTGGAAAAGTACCGATTCAGACAAATCCGGGAATTGGGGCGGCAGCTCTACAGTAACCTGTCCGATGAATTGGGACTGGATATCGAATATCGTGAGTCGGGCGGTCTGACGCTGATCAGACCGCAGGAGCTATACGCTTATCAGAAAATATTCGATACCTATATTCACGCCGGCCTGAACGTTGAATTTCTCTCGCCCCGGGAGGCTCGCCGGATCGAACCCGAACTCAAGGGTGATATCGGCGGGGCGATGTTCGCGCACGACAGGGTTCACATCAATCCGTATCTCATCGTTCAAGGATATGGTGAAGCGGCACAGGCGAGGTACAATGTAAAGATCCATACCAACACAGCGGTCAAGGGCATCCGTCTTACCAAGGGGAAAGTAGAAGCCGTTGAGACCGACCGGGGGATCATATCCACAAAGATCGTCGTTAACGCTGCAGGGGCCTGGGCTCCCCAAATCGGGGCCATGGTGGGATGCGACGTTCCGGTCATACCTAGGCGGGGTCAAGTATTCGTTACCCAGGCCGTTCCAAAGAGACTGAATCATTTTATCGAGATCGCCGAATCGGCCATTGCCCGGACCAATTTTGAGACCATGGAGCATCGGGATACCCCTGATTGCCCAACCATCGTTGACGGCCGGTTGCAGTACCGAGTTCTCTATGGCCGGCAAACCGTCGCCGGTCAGATTCTGTTTGGCGGTCGATCTGAGTTGGTCGGCTTGAACAAACAGGTGACGCGCGAAGGGGTGGGCAGTATCATGGCCCACGTATTAGAGTTTTTCCCGGGGTTTGCAGACTTGCTGGTAGCCCGTACCTGGGCCGGAATCATGCCCTTTACCCCGGACGGCAAACCCATCCTCGGATCGGTTCCGAAGTTGGATGGGTTCTACCTGGCTGCCGGTTTATGTGGTGGAGGACTGGGCACCGGGGCGGTCCTGGGCCAGTTGATGACCAATCTGATCAATCACGGAGAAAGACCGGGTCTCTTTGACGATACCAGCATTACCCGATTTTCAGGTTCATGAAACAACTCACTTAACAATACGCTTTGCTGAAAAAAATCATGTGAATTATGGATTGTCCTGAACCCAAATTCGTCTTCCGTCGGATTTCATAACTACTGTTCCGAACAAATCCGTTCGAATCATTCGGATGTTTTTCTCTTTTAATAATTTTAGGGTTTCTTTACATGGATACCCGAATCGGTTCTCTTCTGATACGGTTATCACAGCAATGTCTGGGCGAACAGCATCCAAAAACTCAACAGAAGTTGCATCACAGGCACCATGGTGTCCGATCTTTAAAACCTGGCTTTGCAGGCCGACCCCTTTATTTATCAATTTCTTTTCGCCCTTTTTTGTTAAATCAGCAGCCAATAAGAAGTTAACATCACCATATCGCAGCTGCATAACTATCGAATCTTCATTCATATTACCGCTTAATTTACCAATGGGCGATACCACATCCAGTATTAGGTTGGTGAGCTCCAATCGACTGCCGTATTTCAGTGTCTTCCGTGGAATTTCGAGATTTCGAACGATCATTAAGTACTCTTCATAGATGTCATTTCCGGATAAATCCGCATTGTTATCAAAAATAGTTCCAACTTGAAGCTGCGGTAAGAAATGAAAGAGACCCCCCGCATGGTCCTGGTGCATGTGGGTGACAATCATATAGTCGATCTTTTTAATATTTAGTTTTGTTAAATAGTGCATCACCAAGTAACCTGAGGATAGAGGGCCTGCATCGATGAGGATTGCTTCATTAAAAGGACTTCTGATGAGGATAGCCTCACCCTGACCCACATCTATAAAATGGACCTCCAATGGATTAGGATACGAAACACCCGACGTGTGGATACACCCAAAAAATTGAGGAAGCAAAAGAATGAGCAGGATAACCAGATATATGTTGAATCGTCTCACGACTCCCCCTTCGTGGTTGAGGATTTGCGTTCTTTTTTCCACCAAATGTTCATCCAAATATTGATGAGAATAAACGCACAGGCAATACCAACCACCAGACCCCATAATTGTTTTTCAGTAAACGATGTAAAAAGATTGGACGATACCGGGCTTTGATAATCTGCTTCGGGATCGCTTTTCTCTTTTACCGTATCCCTGGTATTCTGATCCCAATAATAAAGGGTCTGACCCAGGGTTTTACCAGAATACTTCTCTAAAATAAGATTTTCCTTATAGGCGATCGTAAAGTATGCTTTTCTTTTTACAGGACGCTTCTCTGCTTGCGCCCGGGAAAGATACGCGTCTCGTCGAAACAGGTGAACCCTCATTTCATGAAGAAACGCATTGGTAATGGGATTGAATTTGCTCAAGAATTTTTCGTAATTCTTGGGCCCCCAACTGTTCAATATATCTGAATACTCGCTATTTTTCTGATCATCAACGGCCAAAAGCCTCTGCTTTCTGTATCGGGAGTAAAACGTTCCGATATCCGGATCTTTATGCTGAAAACCGTACTCACTCATCATCGCATGATTAGAAGCAAGAAATGACAGCGAGGGAATCTTACTTGAATAGTAAGTAATTCGTCCCGGCGTGTTGGAAGCGCAAAGGCCCAAAAGAACAGCACAGAGGATAACCGAAATCGATAAAATACGAAAAGAGAGGGGATCTATCCCGGATGTTATTCCTCTGGGGCGGATACCTTTAAAAATTGCCAGCTGGAACAGTAATCCGGAAAGAAAGTTAAACCAGACATCCCGAATATCCCAATAACGCTTTGGAACCATCCATTGGACCACTTCATCCAACGTGCCGATAAAGAGAACGATCATGAGGGCTGATAAATAGATGGTGTTGTCGTTCACATGATGCCGCAAGGCCTTAAATGCAAAATAGCTAAGAACACTATATTCCAAAAAATGAATCGCCTCGACGGGACTCTCCCAAAGCTCGACGGTATAGTATATATAAACGCCTGCGATACCGATCAGCCACAGATAGTTAACCATCGACAGCTTCAACGATGAAAATCGTCTTATCCACAGGATCGATACACTCAAAGCGACAACAATGGCAGATATGACGAAATAGCCGAAGAAGCTATCACCAAAATAGGTAACGAAAAACGTCTGGATGGTTCGCGCGAGTGGAATGGTGAGAAAAATTAAGATGGCCCAACTGACCAGTAATATATATGACCGCCAGGTATTTCCTGTTCTTTCATTTATCGCTGAACTCACCGATTGCCCATTCTTGGATATCGAAAACCGGTTGATCAATCTGCTGCAAGGTCCATCAATTCGCTCGGGATAAGATCGATCACCAGGAGCAATTGAGGGACAGTCAGCCCTATTTTTTCAATCCGTTTGATAAATGTATCTGTGTTCAGCCGTTCAATTTCAAACCCGGCATGAAACCTGGACATCAACAAATCGGATAGATATACCACATGCGCGATATCAGAAAATGTCTGCTCATTCTCAGGATGATGATGATGACGAATGGTACCCTTAAGAGATTCAGGAAAATTCCATCTTTCGGCAAGTAGGCTCCCCACCTCGGTGTGATCTGTGCCGAAAATCTCTTTTTCAATTTCCAGAAAATTTTTCTCTTTCTGTAAGCCTCGATAAAAAAGCGGATAACTCGATGTGATATATTGATCGAGAATAACCTTGCCGATGTCATGGAGCAGGCCTGCGGTATACGCAATGGATGGCGGGATATCACCCACAAAATTCGCCAATCTCTCTGCAATTATGGCAGTACCCACGGCGTGATGATAAATACCGCCCTTTAAAAGGGAATATCCGGAACTGGAAAGTTTATAAAATTGTTTTACGACTGCGGAAAGAATTGATTTTACAAATACGTCCCGTCCGAGCAACGCCAGCGCATGATCCAGGGAATCAATGCGGTGAGTCTTTGCAAAAAAAGCAGAGTTGCAGACCCGTAACGTATGTGCACTGATCACCTGGTCCTGACGCACCTCATTGGCAATTTCCAAAATGTCGTAGTTATCTTCGTTGATCATCCTCATTATTTTCAAGGCCACCTGGGGAATCGGCTGGATATGGTCAATGGCGTTGGCAATCTCATCGGGCGTAGGAACTTTATTGTCTGCAGGAATTTGCAGCTTTTCTTCTCCGGCCGATTTGATACTGACCTCCCAGGTTTTCATGTCTAAACTCATGGCACTGGTATAAAAACCACCGGTCTCTGACCTCTCAACCGTAATCCCTTCATCCGTCAGTATCTGATTGGAAATTTCAGCGGTTCGCCCGCCGATATCGAGTGTAATATCACGGTCGTCCAAAGGCCCCACCAGGGCGCCACCGGCAATACTGGCGCGTAAACGCTTTCGGGAGGCACCGGCATCGAGAAGCGCCTGGATAAAGATCGGAAGCCCTGTGGATGCATACTTCTCAGGCTGATATGTACTTCCAGGGACTACCTGCTCGGGAAGAAGCAGGTGGATCAATCCGCCGCAACCGGCCACCTCATCATATGCGGCAACCCCGACACAGGTTCCAAGCAGGGCTTCAATCAGGAGGGGTTGAGATTTCCCAACGAAATAGCTTCCGGATACGACATGATGTTTTTGATGGACAGTCATTCTTAAAACCAGCCAAACCTATTTGAAATTCGCATTAAATGCCGGTATCATAGGCGTTGGCTCGAAAATGTCAATACAACTGTGCAAAAATGGTGATAGATCAATGGAAAATGTCACACACGGGGCATATTAATCGCTTGTATTGTACCGGTTATCTCTTTCATGCACGCACCAAAGCTCTGAGCCGCTCGAGATTGGCCCGATCCCAATCCTCCCCTTTTTTCCCTTTGTCTGTTTCTATGATTTTCGGAATCTTTAGCAATCGCCGGTCATTCATAATGAATTCGAATGCCTTTATACCGATGAATCCCTCGCCGATATGATTATGCCGGTCAATTCTTGAACCGAATACTCTTTTCGAGTCATTGAGATGGATGAAATAAAGGTTCTCCAGCCCGAGGATACTATCAAACGTCTGCATGGTTTGCCGGTAGGATGCTTTTTTGCGAATATCATAACCGGCGGCAAAAATATGATTGGTATCGAGGCAAACACCCATTCGATCACGCTGTTCGATCTTGTTCAACATTTCGGATAGATGCTCGAAAGAATGTCCCACGCCGGAACCTTGGCCGGCTGTGGTCTCCAGAAGCAGCCGTGTATTCAGGTCCGGTGTTTCATCGAACACTCGATTGATACTTCCGGCAATCTGCTGAATCCCCTTTTCTATTCCCTTCCCCATATGCGCACCGGGATGAAGAACGACAAATGGAATGGACAATTGTGAACTCCGGGTCAATTCCTGCTTAAGTGCATTGCATGCCTTTTTATGTATCTGTCTATCAACGGCGGCCAGATTGATCAGATATGAGGTATGGGAGGCAATGTCGGTAATTTTGGTTTCATGAATCGCCTGATGGAACGGCTCGATTTCCTCATCGGTCAGAGACCGCTCTTTCCAGGTATTGGCATTTTTTGTAAAGATCTGAAGCGTATTGCACCCATAGGATACGGCTTCGTAGATGGCGTTTTGAAGCCCCTTTGCGATGGAAAAATGAGCACCCAAAAGTGGAGGAGGATTCATAGTTCTAAACGCTTATTTCATACCTTAAAGCCCAGATGATTGGGGAATGCTATTTCTATTAAGATGATAAATCCCAATACACAAGCACCAAATTACAAACAAATCTCAAATCTCAAATTCCAATGACCCAAACAGGTAGATTGCATGTTCTTTGAAAATGAATCATTTACCTGTTTCGAATTTTTAATTTCGGTCATTGGTTATTGTTTGATATTTGTGATTTGTCATTTGTTATTTCCGATTTTACCGGCTCAGGTTTTTGCCGTTCGATAGCCGGACGACCATATCCCAGCCTTTATTCCGACCGCTTTAAGGTGGCTCTTTTAACCGCCGATTTGCCGAACTTCTGAGATATGGAATCCAAAGCCTTGTCCACCTTTTCCCACCGTTCATCTTCCTTTTCCTGCATATTAAACAATCCGATTTGCGTGGGCACACTCTTGGATACCAGTCCGGATACGCCCACACCGACCAGTCTGACCTGCTTTTTCATGGGATACGCATCCAACAGTTTCTTCGCTTCTTTATAGATGGTTTCCGAAGATTGCGTAGGATTGGAGATCGTATTACTTCGTGTGATCTGCCTGAAGTCTCCGTGTTTGATTTTGATCGTTACAGTCTTGGCTTTGAGCTCGAGCTGTCGCAATTGCCTGCCCACGTCCTCCGATTGTCTCAGCATATACTGACCCAAAACAGACTTATCGCTGGTATTGACAGCCAATGTCTCCTCACTGCTGATGGACTTGTGCTCCGGTGTGGGGGTAACCGGAGATGGATCCATTCCCGAGGCCAGCTCGAAAAGCCGGTTACCGAACTTACCCAACCTCCTTATCAGGGATGCTTCTGAAAATCTTTTGACATCTCCAAGCATTTTAATTCCCATGGCATCCAGTTTCTTGTGCGTCATGGCGCCGACACCGGGTACTTTCCGAATGGGGAGGCTTTCGATGAAGGCGTTGACTTTAGATTCCGGAATTATCATTAGCCCGTCCGGTTTATCCATATCCGATGCGATTTTTGCTAAAAATTTGTTCGGGGCGACTCCCACAGAGCAAGTCAATTGGACCGTATCCTTAATGTTTCGTTTGATGCTGCCGGCAATGGTTTCAGGATCACCGAACATCTGCTTACAACCGGATATATCCAGGAAAGCTTCATCGATGGAAACCGGCTCCACCAATGGGGTATAGGTTCTCAGTAAGGCCATGATCTCTTTGGATACGGTCTTATATCGGCTCATCCGGGGAGGGGTGAAAACGCCTTGGGGGCATTTCTTTTTGGCCTGAAAAATCGGCATGGCTGAATGCACGCCATATTTCCTCGCTTCATAGCTGGCCGCAGACACCACACCACGATTGGAAGTACCACCGACGATCACGCATTTGCCTTTCAGCTCCGGATGATCCAACTGCTCCACCGAAGCATAAAACGCGTCCATGTCAATATGAAGAATCATGTGTAATTTGCGATATTAGATTTTGGATTTTGGATTTATTTACCATGAAGGCCACGAAGAATACAAAAGGTTTCCATATCCTCTTGCCTTTGGTGTCTTAGATATCATTCATTCATTGATCGTCCATAGCGGAAATGTCCGGTTCATAATCACAAATCAAAAATCCGAAATCGAAAATCTTACATATTGTCTTTTTATTACATTTTTGTTATATTCAAAATTGCATTGCAAAAAACAAGGCGATTTTAATATGAAAAAAATTGAAGAAACCACCCTGCTTTACGAAATCAGCGAAACACTGAACGAACACCTTGATTTAAAGAAATCCCTGTATACGGTTTTGGATATTCTTTCCAATTCCATGGACATGGTCCGGGGAACCATTACCATTTTGGATCCGGCTAAAAATGAAATCCGCATCGGTGTTGCTCATGGACTGACCAGAGGGGCCGTAGAGAGGGGCAAGTACAAACTGGGTGAAGGTGTCACCGGGCGGGTGATTCAGACCGGAAAACCGGTTGCCATACCCAAAATCAGCGAAGAGCCGCTCTTTTTGGATAAAACATCATCACGGAAGTCGACCCGGACACAGGAGCTTTCTTTTATCTGCGTTCCCATTAAAAGAGGAAATCAGGTTATCGGCGCCATTAGTGTCGATCGACCTTATGACGATGCATTTAATCTCAGTGAAGGTAAAAAGCTTATGTCCGTGGTAGCAACCATGGTAGCCCGGCATGTGATCAATCTCGAAACCATCCGTTTGGAGAAGGAGCGGTTGAGAGAAGAAAATACCCGACTCCGGACAGAATTGAAAAACAAGTATAAGTTTACCGACATCATCGGCAACAGCAATAAGATGCGGGAAGTCTTTCAAATGATTTCCCAGGTATCCAAAAGCAATGCCACTGTTCTCATCCGTGGTGAAAGCGGAACCGGCAAAGAACTCGTTGCAAACTCCATCCATTATAACAGCCATCGGGCCAAGAATCCGTTTATCAAGGTCAACTGCGCCGCACTTCCTGTCAATCTCATCGAAAGCGAACTGTTCGGACATGAAAAGGGGGCATTTACCGGTGCGATCAGACAGAAACTGGGCAAATTTGAACTTGCCCACAAGGGAACGATTTTTCTTGATGAAATCGGTTCCCTCGGACTCGATGTCCAGGTCAATCTCCTTCGTGTTTTGCAGGAAAAGGAATTTGAGCGGGTCGGTGGTCAGCGGACCATCAAGACGGATGTTCGAATCATCGCAGCAACCAATAAGAATCTGGAACTGGCGGTTGAGGAGGGAACCTTCAGGGGAGATCTTTACTACCGCTTAAATGTTTTCCCCATTTACCTGCCGCCGCTTCGTGAACGGAAAACCGACCTCTTACTGCTTGCGGATTATTTTCTTGAAAAATGCGCCGAGGAAAACAGTAAAAAAATTCTTCGCTTTTCAACACCCGCCATTGATATGCTCATGGATTATCACTGGCCGGGCAATGTCCGGGAGCTTGAAAACTGCATCGAGCGTGCGGTTTTGCTGTGTGAAGAAGGTGTAATCCACAGCTATCATTTACCGCCCACGTTGCAAACCGGAACAGAGTCGGACACGCTGCCCGCTCTGTCTTTAGAAGGGGCTGTGGCCAACCTTGAAAGAGAGATGATAATCGATGCGTTGAAAAATACGAGAGGAAACATCACCGAAGCCACAGACATTCTCGATACGACGGTGAGAAAGTTTGCCTACAAGGCTAAAAAATACGGGGTCAGTTACAAAGAATATCGATAACATCATAAAAAAATCCCCGCTGATTTGGCGGGGATCTCATAATCAAACTGAAAAATAATTAGAAGCTAATTAGTCCACTTTAAAAAACGCCTGTTTCTTTGCATTGCAGACCGGGCATTCATCCGGAGCTTCATCTTCGATGGTATACCCGCAGACCCCGCACACATAATAACAGTCGACATCCGCCGGATTTTCCAGACTGTCCAATGCCTTTTGATAAAGCTCTGCATGAATTTTCTCTACTTCATTGGCATAGGTAAAGCTTCTCAAAGCCCCTTTTTCAGCCTCAGCTTCCGCGGTCTCGATCATCCCGGGATACATTTCCTTAAATTCAAAAGTCTCCCCGGCAATGGCTTCCTTGAGATTTTCAGTCGTGTTGTTAATCCCGCCCAGTGTCCGAAGATGGGTGTGTGCGTGCACGGTTTCCGCCTCGGCGGCTGCACGAAACAACTTGGCGGCCTGAGCGTGCCCCTCTTTATCCGCTTGTTTGGCAAAGGCGAGATACTTTCTGTTGGCCTGGCTTTCTCCTGCAAATGCATCCTTTAAATTCTGTTCTGATTGACTCATTCATATTCTCCTTTCGTTATTAAGTTTATTTATTATCCGGTTATCCATTAATCTCAGATCAACATTCATGATGGCCTCTGAAATAGAATTTCTATATTGTCGAGTATTTGATTTAGGAGGTTACGACTCTGCTTGAGCTGCAGATCCGGGGCCGACCATGGGACGGAACATCCTCTGGGTGGCACCGCAAACCGGGCACTTCCAGTCTTCCGGCAAATCTTTGAATTGGGTTCCCTTAGGAATTTTTCCCCTCCGATCCCCCCTGTCCGGATCGTAAATATAGCCGCAATTTACGGTTTGACACTGAAACATTTCCTCTGGTTTTGCCATGAATCCCTCCAATTCACAATTAAAATCGACCTATTTTTTATTCCGGCATTCCGGACATACACCGAAAAAATCGAGTCTATGGTTTACGATCTCAAATCCAGAATCCTCGGCGACCTTCCGCGTCATTTCTTGGAAATCTTTCATATCCGGATCTTCGATCTTTTTGCATTGAACACAGATTAAATGGGGATGCGGAGACGGATTGTACCCGTCATAACGATTGCTGCCGTCACTGAAACCAAGTTCCATGACCTCCCCAAGCTCTTTGGCAAGCGTGACGGTTTTGTATATGGTTGCAAGACTGGTGGTCGGGAAGTCTTTTTTGACCTTCTCATAGATGGCTTCAGCGCTGGGATGCTCCTGGCTTTCAGCCAGGATCTTTAAAACAGCAATTCGCTGAGGGGTAATCCGAAACTCGCGTTCTTTGAGTTTGGATATGATATGATCGAGTCGGTCAGGAGTCTCTATTTCTGCTGTCGCTTTCAACATGGCCTATGACAATAATAGTGTTGATTTTTAGAAAATATTTCCTTTTGGATAATTATTATCCGGTAATATACGTTCTCTTATAATAATTGTCAAGCATAAAAATTAAAAAAGACCGCCCCGAGGATTCAAGGATTCACCCCGAGGCGGCTTTTACAATAGGATAGGAAGGGGATTAGATATCATAATAGAGATAGAACTCATGAGGATGCGGTCGTAGTTTCACGTCGTTCACCTCGTTTTCCGTCTTATAATCGATCCACATGTCGATGACGTCCTGGGTAAATACATCGCCCTTGAGTAAAAATTCATGATCATCTTTCAGCGCATCCAGGGCGTCTTCCAATGAGCCGGGCGCGGATGGAATTTCCGCCAGTTCTTCGGGCGGCAGATTATAGATATCTTTATCCAGCGGGTCACCCGGATCGATTTTATTCTCGATTCCATCTATGACTGCCAACAAAATGGCTGAAAACGCTATATATCCGTTACAGGATGGATCGGGGGTTCTAAACTCAATCCGTTTCGCCTTGGGTGATGGTGAATACATGGGCAGCCGGATCGCTGCACTCCGGTTTCGGCTGGAATAAGCCAGATTCACCGGCGCCTCAAATCCCGGTACCAACCGCTTGTATGAGTTGGTAGTAGGATTGGTGAGTGCGCACAGAGCACTGCAGTGTTTCAAAATTCCACCGATCGCATACAAGGCTTCCTGAGAAATCCCGGCATATTTATCTCCGGCAAATACCGGGTTGTTGTCCTTCCATATACTGATGTGGGTATGCATCCCCGAGCCGTTGTCTTCAAACAGCGGTTTGGGCATGAAGGTAACCGTGTGCCCATGCCGGTGCGCTACATTTTTCAAGACATACTTGAACCACATGAGCTGATCCCCCATTTCCAGCAGGGGCTTAAACCGCATATCGATCTCGGCCTGGCCGGCTGTGGCCACCTCATGGTGCTGGGCTTCAACATCGATGCCGAGACTCTCCAAGGTCAGAACCATTTCGGTTCGAAGATCCTGGAATTTATCCATGGGGGGTACCGGGAAATACCCTTCCTTGGGCCTCGGTTTGTATCCGAGGTTCGGACACTCTTCTCGACCGGTATTCCATGACCCTTCAACGGAATCGATTTCATAAAATGCCCGGTGTCGTGAAGACTCGAAACGGATATCGTCGAAGATGAAAAATTCAGGCTCAGGCCCGATAAAAGCTGTATCTCCGATACCGGTCCGCTTCAAGTAGGCTTCAGCCTTCTGTGCGATGTTGCGTGGATCCCGTGAATAGGATTCCCGGGTAATCGGATCCACAATATTTCCAATTAGAACGAGGGTGGGCGCTTCAAAAAACGGATCCATCTTAGCGGTTGCCGCATCCGGTATCACGAGCATATCGCTGGCATGGATTGGCTGCCATCCCCGTATGCTCGAACCATCGAAACCATATCCATCTTCAAAACTGGACTCATCCAGTTCGCTCATGGGCACGGTAAAATGCTGCCAAACACCGGGAAAATCGAGAAATCTCAAATCGACAACTTTTGCACCTTTCTCTTTGGCCATTTCCATTACTTGTTTCGGGGTCATGATCAAATCCTCCTTCTTTTAGTTTAATCTTCTAATAAAGCTGAATTCATAAAAAGTTGAATTCATCAAGTACTTAGTGTTTTGTATTTAGTATTTAGAAAGAATATATCATGTGCTATCAGCTTATTGGTGTGCTAAACACTAAACACCAAATACTAAACACTCTCTTTAAAAGCTCGTTCTTCTGACTTTTTGCGAGGCCATCAATCTTCAATAGAAAATATTCAATTTTAGATCGCATCCTTGCCTCTTTCACCGGTTCGCACGCGGACGGCGGACTCAACGGGTATCACAAATATTTTCCCGTCTCCGATTTTTCCTGTATTTGCCGCTTCTTGGATTTTATCCACGACTTCATCCACCCGCTCTGCTTCAACCACGATTTCAATCTTGATTTTCGGGATAAAGTCGACCACATATTCGGCGCCGCGATAGATCTCTTTATGCCCTTTTTGTCTTCCGTATCCCTTTACCTCGGAAATCGTCATTCCCTGTATGCCGATTTCATTCAAGGCTTCCTTTACATCATCCAGCTTAAACGGCTTGATGATTGCCTCTATTTTTTTCATTCCAATCCTCCTAACCCGGATAATCCGGAAATTCCAAATCATAAATTTCAAATACCAAACAAATCACAATGACCGAAATTCAAAATACCAAACGCAAATATGTTCTTGAAAAACTAATTTGATCTAAATTCGAAGTCTAAACCCGTTTTGGTCATTGAATATTGTAATTTGCGATTTATTTGTGATTTGGTGCTTGGTATTTGAGATTTTAACATTTTGTGGTTATGTATTGTTTTTTACAAAAAATGCAAAGAAATAACGATCAAAACTCTACGCTTTTTCCGAGCGCTGATGACATTCTGTCCATTGGATTCTAGGTGATCTCAAATGCCCGTTCTCCATGCAATGCATTATCGAGACCCTCGATTTCGGTTTGCTCTTCAACTCTCAAGCCATTGGTCAGGAATTTGGTTACATAGATCAGAATAAACGTTCCGATGGCTGTATATAAAGCAGTAGCAATGATGGAGACAATTTGAATATAGAGCTGTTTGGGATTGCCATAGAACAGGCCGCTGGCGCCTTCGGTGATTGCAGGGTTTGCAAAAAGTCCGGTGGCAAGTGCACCCCACATTCCGCACATGCCGTGGACACCGAATGCGTCCAGAGAATCATCATAACCGATTTTCTGTTTCAAAATCGCCACGCTGTAAAATCCGAAAGCGCCTGCGACCAATCCGATGATGAGGGCGGCCGGAAAATTGACAAACCCGGCTGCCGGGGTGATGGCAACGAGACCGGCAACAACGCCGGAAGCTATCCCCAACACGGTCGGCTTTCCGTTGACCATCCATTCCGTGAACATCCATGCCAAAGCCCCCACGGCAGCAGACGTATTGGTGACCAGGAAGGCGGACCCGGCTATCCCATCGGCTGCCAGCTGGCTGCCGGCATTGAAACCGAACCACCCGAACCAGAGGAGTGCCGCCCCCAAGGCGGTCAGAGAAATGCTGGAAGGAAACATGGCTTCCTTTCCGTATCCGATCCGTTTTCCCACCACCAGGGACAACACCAGACCGGCCACACCGGCGTTGATATGTACGACGTTGCCGCCTGCAAAATCAAGCGCCCCGAGTTTGCTCATCCATCCGCCGCCCCAGACCCAGTGGGCAATGGGAGCATAAATAAAGGTTACCCAAAGCAGCGTGAATACAATCCATGAGGAAAATTTCATCCGGTCTACAATTGAGCCCAATACCAGTGCGACGGTAATGGCTGCAAATGTCATTTGGAAAAGCGCAAATACAAATGTCGGAATGGTTCCGGACAGACTGTTCACGGTAATACCGCTTAAAAAAAGATGGTCCAGCCCCCCGAACAGCCCACCATTTGAAGGACCGAAGGCGATGGTATATCCCCACATCATCCAGATTAGACTCCCCAGACAGTAGGAAACGAATGTCATGGCATAGGTATTCAAGTGGTTTTTATACCTGGACATCCCTCCGTAGAACAAAGCCAGACCGGCAGGTGTCATCACCATCACCAGAGCCGTGGATACTATCACCCAGGCCGTATCGCCTGAATTGAGTTCATCCGCTGCAAATGCCGATGAAACCGGTACGAACAAAAAGAAAAGCAGTGCAAACAAACGAAAAAGAAACATTTTTTAACCGACCTCCTCATATCTGATCCGGTTCA
>CAYSUA010000008.1:0-26038 GCA_964433795.1 uncultured Desulfobacteraceae bacterium
GGCCCCAGTTTCATTTCCGAAGCGAATTTTTTAAGATACCCGACCAGTTCATCTGCGATGGCGTTTTCCACCACAACTGTGGGCAGCGCCATGCACCGTTCCCCGGCACAGCCGCAGAAGGCATTGATGATACCTCGGGCTGTCCGTTCCATTTTGCAATCACCCAGAACCAGGGCGTGGTTTTTCGCCTCGCAAAGGGCCTGAACCCGCTTGCCGTTGGCAGCAGCGGTTGCATAAATATGTTTGCCTACATTGGTGGAACCCACGAAGGTGATTCCATTGACATCCGGATGGCTCAGCAATAATTCGGCTTCATTGCGCCCGGCTGTGATTACGTTGATGACGCCGTCCGGAATACCGGCCTCCTGCCACAGTTCCATAAGACGCATCGAGGTCTGGGGAACAAAGCTCGCGGCCTTGAGCACCATGCAGTTGCCGGTGGCTATACAGATGGGGGTCATCCAGCCGTGGGGAATCATGGCCGGGAAGTTCCAGGGGGCAATTCCGGCGAATACCCCTACCGGATGATGATACAATACGGTATCATAACCGCCTGAAACGTTCATCAATGATTCCCCCTTCATGATTTGGGGGGCGCCGCATGCAAATTCCACCACCTCATTGACCTTCAGTACGTCGCCCATGGCCTCTTCCCACATTTTCCCCTGTTCTCGGGCCAGTATGTAGGTCAATTCATTGAGGTGCTTATCCACCAAGTGTTTCATGTTGTAAAGGACTTGGACCCGTTTGCTCACCGGTGTATCGGACCAGCCGGGAAAAGCGGCTCTGGCCGCCTGAACCGCGGATTCCATTTCATCCGACGTACACTGGGGGGCATAGGCGATCACCCCGCCGGTGGATGGATTGTAGCAGGGCATATATTTATCGGTTTTAGACTCCAGCCATTGTCCACCGATGCAGTATTTCAATTTAACGGGTTTTTCCCCGCCGATGGGATCGGTTTCTACCCCATCGTCTTCAAAATAATAATTTCCCTTAAGCAAATCCAGCATATTGTTAAGCTCCTTTCTACTAATTAGGATATAATATCTATAATAAAAACCGTATATTATCCGGCATGGTCAAACCGCCGGATCTATTGTCACAGGCAGTATCTATACCCCAATGAGCGAGCCGTTTCAAGTTCATTCAGGTTTCATCAAATGATTTCGTCCTTGTATGTTCCTTGACCGTTCATTTGGGTAGAGTATCCAATGCGGTCAAAGCATAAATCGCCGTATGCTTCATGATATTGTCGATTTCAACGTATTCATCCGGACCATGGGATATTGTCAACAGGCCCGGTCCGTAGGCAAAAGCCGGAATCCCTTTTTGAGCATAAAACCGGATTTCCAATAGTCCCGGGCACATCTCGAATTCAGGGGGTTTACCCATAACGGTTTCTATATTGTTCACCAGTGCCTGGGCAAGGGGGGTGTCTTCCCGCACCCCGGAAGAATATCCTTCTTGGAATATCTGATAATCTAAATCGATTCCTTCATCTCGAATGGTTTCGAGCACATCCACCAGTTTCTGTTTTTCTGTTTCAAGTTCCTCTTCAGGGTTGATACGGCGATCTAGGGTGAAAGAAAACTCTCCTGGAACCAGATTAAAATTACTCCCGCCGCCGCTCTGACCGCCCATCATCAAAATCGAGTGGCGGGCGGTCTCGGGCATCACATTGTACTCCGTGATTCTTTCTTCCACCTCTTTCTTGAGTTCGAGCAATGCATTGGCTATCGGCAGCATTTTTTCAAAAGCGTTGATGCCTTCATGCTGCAGACCCACATGGGCCGGCTTTCCGTTGACCGTAATCTTCAATGAAATAGCCCCGCGATTTGCGTTCCATACCACACCGCTGGTCGGTTCGGGGGTGAGCATACCGATGCCGTTTCTACCGAGGATTCCTCTTTCGGAAAGATACTGAGATCCCAGTATTCCACCCGTCTCCTCATCCGGGACTAGGGTCAATCCAATGCGCCCCTTAAAATCGGTTTCAGCATCCTTAATAGCTTTCACCGCATAGATCATGGCAGCCAAGCCGCTTTTCATATCGGCTGAGCCCCGCCCATACAATTTTCCGGATTTTATAAGAGGATTGAACTGTTCTTTACTCGATGCAGGCACCACATCATAGTGGCCGTGAAAGTAAAGGGTATCTTCTCCCGTTCCGTAGGAACTGACGATGCAGTATCGTTTTAAGCTTTCAGATTCCGGAACTTCGATAATTTCGTAGTCCAGACCAATCTCAGACAGCTTATTTATAATCAAATCAACGCATGGTTTGTAATGGTTTCCCGGAGGATTTTCAGTAGCGATAGCCACCAGGTTCTTGGTGAATTCCACGATTTCAGTTTCATCTTCGGCAATGGTACGAAGGATCTTATTCTTGATACGTTCCTTCATCTATTTCTCCCGTGGCTTAATCTGCGGCTCTCCATACCTTGGGGCCGCCTACCATTCCACCGTCATGGGGTAGGCTGCTGCGGGTGGAGCGCAAATAGGCAAACGGGGTTTGATAGAGAAAGTTGGAAACACGGGACATATAGATATCTGCGTAGCCTTCCAGTTGTCGGGCAAGGTAGCTTTTATCATATCCGGCCCGGGTGAGAAGTCCCCACCGTGGGTTAAACATCATTTGTGATGCCTTTGCCAACGGTGAAATGTGTTCATCCAGAGTCGATATGCCTTTTGAGAGTTTTTCTCTTTGAAGATTAATTTCTGCAAGCGGCACATCGGATTCCGGGCCGTACCCATGATTTGTGCGTTGAATTTGAAGTCTGAGCCGGGCCCGTTTCTGTTCGAGCGTTGCTTTTTTTCGCATCAGCTTGGATAGTTCCGCCTGTTGCCGTCTAAATTTATTCAAACAGACGAATTCTTCCTCCAACTCCCGCAAGACAAGCGCGGTGCGCCATCTGAGAATACTTTTGGTTACATGCACATCCGCCTCGACGTGATCCCCGACGTACATGATATCGCTGCTCTGCAGATTTAATGTCTCCTCCACCAAACTGGCATGTCCGCCCAAATAGATACCGCCTTCCTTTAAAGGCCCGATCACCGGTTTCAGGAGCCCTTCTTCGGTAACCACCTCGAAGGCCGGTTGCTCCCGAAGGAAGAAAAAGTTGGGCTTGTTCGCCAAGACAATCACCAAATCAAAGAGGTTCCGCCATGTGGTTCCATCAGGCAAATTCGGGTCAAACGCATATTCCATGATACCCTTTACATATGCCCAGTCGGAATTGGTAATGAGCAATAGTTTCTTTCCGGACTGTTTTTGATCGAGCAGGGCAAGAGGCGTTTCAGGATCTTCGATAACATAACGGAGCGGATCCTTGAGGATTTCGTCTTTGAGCAGTCCCTCGGCGTAAGCCGCATCCAGATTATTGCTGACTTCTTTCTGAAGATTCGCGTAGCCCTGCACTTGAGGCAGTTCGTTGCGGTCGAGCTTGTCTACCAGTTGCGCGTAAATACAGGCTATGGAAAGATCGAAGAGGGTCGTCAGAAGGAACCACCGGTCATCACGAATATCCACGCTGATACGGGTATAAAGTTTGCGATGGGTATTGAAACCGACAGGTTTCGTACCGTGGTAGGCACGTTTGACATAACCGAACCGGTTGGGCTTGACGATATTGCCGAGCTTTTTGTCGATGACAAGCCCGCGGATCATCATCTCCGGGTCGAATCGAAGGTCTTCCACCGGCCAGCCCAGGTCGGATAATTTGTTTTTTAAATGCTCATATGCCGTCTGTTCCCAGAGTTTTGCGTCGTAATGGATTAACGTGTAATCCATGTCATAGCCGATGGCTTGAATGGAGCGCATGTTAAGGGTTCTGTTGGTGAAAATATTTCTTTCATACGGCGGATGCTGGGTTAGGGAGGAGATGTCGGCCATAAGATGCCTCTTTGCATGTTATGCAAAAACCAATACACAAGTACCCCGCCAGAAAGATGGCGGGTTTATCCGGGTTAGGTCTCCTTTGCTTTAAGAAAGCCTATCTTGCTCGATATTTGATCGTAGAAAAGCTCTGCCAGAACACAGCCGCATACCATTAAAATGGCCAAGGCTTGGAAAGCCGTAATTTTATTGTCCATTATGAAATACGCCAGCACGGCGGCGATGACCGGTTTCAGAAAAAACAGGTAGTTGGCACGGCTCAGGTCCGGAACCGACGCCAAGCCCCACAGCCATAGGATCATGGCGATACAGGTGTTCCAGATCCCCAGGGTGAGGATCGATCCATAGGCTTGAGCCGGTCGATCAAACAGGGTCGTGGGATCCACCCAGATCCCCCAGGCAACACCGACCGTAATCCAGAGCGCGACGGCACCGAGTATAAACGTTAGGGCAGTTATCCGAATCGCTCCGTACTCGCTGATGACCGGTCGAACCAGAACCAGGTAGAATGAGGCGGTGCACGCACACGCCAGCGCCAGCAGAACTCCGTAAATACCGCTGCTGCCCAGTTTCAATTGGGCAATGTACCCGTCTGTTATCAGTAACAACACACCCAAAAATGCACCGATGCCGCTTACCACTTTTGGGGTAGTGATTTTTGTCTTGTTGATGAGCCTATCCACGAGCATGACGCCGATGGGCATCATCGTGATGATCGTTGCAACCTGAACGATTGAGGCGAAATCCAGCGACCAATGGAAGATCAACTGGCTCAGCGCCATGCCGAATATGGAAAGGGGGATCACAAGGAGCGGCTTCTCCTTGACCGGCTTTAGAAGGTCGCGTGAACTTTTAGAGCAAAGGGCGACGATCAATAGAGCAAGTGCCCCCGTAAGATAGCGCCAGACAGAGAGTTCCGGACCGCCGATGCCCGATAGTTTCGAAAAGAATTCACTGGTGGCATGACCGAAAACCCCAAAAAAAGTAGCTACATAAGCCCAGAACACAATGCTCTTTAAAAACATTTCACACCTCGCTGAATGGTTAGGATGAAGAACTCTCGCTGCAACACCGGTCACATACTGTTTAAAAAAGCACTGTTGAGACATGCCTGCAGCATGTGGGTGCAGAAGCCATATCATGTACCTTCCATACGATCAAGCAGTGATCAGCACCCGGCACATTTTTTTCGACAAAGGCCTTTTGAGGTTTTCTTATCAAAAAGAAACGCTTTTAGCCCTTTGGCTGAATATGCACCGGCCAAGACTGTGCCATCGGTTATATGAAACGAATATGAGAGTGACAAGTCCTACTTTGTAGTAATTTGTTTTATTATCAAGGTACCGTTTTGTTGCTTTTTTTATGCAAATACGCTTCAATAAGGATAGGAATCATGATCGTCCGCAATCTGACACAATCTGTTCCACATAAGATCTTTCGTAACCGTTCATGGGTTCAGTGTTCATGGGTTCAGTGTTCATGGGTTCAGTGTTCAGAGGTTCAACGTTCAGAGATTGTAGATTTATCTGTTAACACTTACGATTTTACTTATTTTGAAGCACATTAGGAGACATGAAAAATGAAGATATTAGACGGCCATTCTCATATGCTTCAAACCACAGCGTCTGTGGATAAGCTCAAGAAAAAGGTTTCGGAGATTGAAGATTTTGACATGAATCATCTGATGGATAGACTTGACGATCTTGGCGTGTCACATTTTCAAACCATGGCCCAGGATATGACCCGTATTCGGAGCAGTTGGCTGGGTTCAAATGAACTCGCGGCAGACATACAGAAGAGTGCGCCAGAAAGAATAATTTCTTTTGCGGGCGCGGAACCCCTGGATGAGCGCGGTCATGTTAATACTATACAATTGAAAGAAATAGAAATGATGATCGTTGAAAAAGGGCTAAACGGGTTGCTGCTGACTCCTCCCTACGGTCACTATTACTCCAATGATAAAAGGGTATATCCATTTTATGAGAAGGCGGTTGAACTGGATATCCCCATCTATTTCCATCACTCACATATGTACGGCCCTCCGGGAAACTGCCCTTTGAAATATGCTCAAATTTGGCGTTTGGATGATGTGGTTATCGATTTTCCCGACTTAAGATTTAATGCGGAGCATATGGGATACCCGTGGACCGAAGAGCTTCTTGCCATCATGTGCCGCTCCCCCAATGTATTTACGGATATTGCTATGTTTGTCCAACCATATAAGGGGCCGTATAATCGAAAGGGCAGGCCACTTGTATTGGCTAGAAACCTTGGAATGGCCAGGGACTATGGAGTTCTTGACCGGGTGTTTTACGGGTCGGACTACGTGGGGGAAAGCATTGATGAATACATTAATTTGGTACAGCGGGAGACCACCTATTTAATGGAAGGGTTGAACAGCGACATGAAGGCCCTGGGATATAAACCGCTTACCGACGAAGAAATGGAAGGACTTCTTTCGGAAAATGTAAAAAAACTGTTAACGACCATAGCTTGATAGTATAGAAATTCCTTAGTCTCTGAGTACCGGCAGCGTCATACAACGCGGCCCGCCGCCGCCTTTCAGTATTTCAGACATATCAATTTCGATAACCTCAAGCCCTTCTTTTTTCATTTTTTCGTTTGCTTGCCCGTTGCTTGCGGCGGCTATAACCTTATTATTTCCAATGGCTAAAGCATTTGTTGCCATTGTCTCCTGCTCTTCAGAAGAAACTTCGATGATCCGAAACCGGCGAGATTTCAAAAAGGCAAGAATATCGTCAGCCAATGCCGGTAAATATGCAAGGGCAATGTTTCCGGAGACGATATTCAGGACAACATCCAAATGGAGGAAATCTTTCGGCAGATACACGGGATGGAATTTGATAGAAGGTTGAAAGACTCTGAGCCTTTCCAATGCTTCCTCGTTGGTACGATCACCTATGCCTAACAATACGTTCTCGTGATCTATGGATACAAAATCACCGCCCTCTAATATCGCAGGGTCCTCAAAAGTGAATGAAACGGCAATTCCTCTGGCTTCTAATTCTTTTACGACTTCTTTTTCTTCACCTTTTCGGGGATCGAACTTTAAATTGGCTATGATGGCCCCATTGTTCGCGATCACGCAGATATCTCTGGTGAAAACCTGGTATGTGTACTGCTTAGAAGGTGGTATTTCCCAGACGGTCACCCCTTCACGGACAAGGGTGTTTTTAAAAACCTCATATTGGTGGATTCCTTTGTCAGGATCGGGACCGCGGCCAAGCTCAAACCATTTTGCCTGTATGACGTTTATGGGGTTTCGGATTTCAAAATGTGTCGGGGGACACAGAATTGCTGTTTTGAGCTTTGAAAATTCGTTACCGGTTCCGTAATTCGACATGATGATGCTCGCATTATGAATTTTGCGATCACTTAGGGTTATAGATTTCGCTTACCACTTCCATAAACCAAGGTGGCCGCTGGAAAACAACGTAAATAAGGATCAACCCGAGGATCGGGATCGGAATCACAACATCCACCAAGCATAGAACAATTAAAAAAATGAGAGTTTTTGTCATAGTGCTCATAAAATAGTAGTTCCTTATGTCACATGATTACTGCTTTTTAAGAACCGTTTTCTTTATACCCACCAGCGCGTTCAGTACATCTTTCCAAAAAGGCGCACCGAAGGTGATGAGAAAACAGGTCAAGACGAGCCCGCCGATTTTTTTAATAATAAAAAGAAAGGAACGCCCGGGATCACGAAAAGCCCTGAATAAATTCCAATCATCCACCCAGCCAAGCGGCAGGTCTAACGCTGTCAACACTTTCAGCTGATAATCGGCATATTCCTTTTGCAGTTCAACATACAAGCGAACAACGTCATCATATTTGGGTTTGACTATATCAAGTGCCTCATTTGTCTTTGGTTCAATCATATCTTTTATATCTTTTATTTCTTTCAGATCGTTAGAATACTTCCCCTTTTTTTCAACTTCCAGAGTATTAAAATCTTTCTGCATACTTTCCAGCAAGCTTAAAATAATATCTCTGGCTGTTTGAATCTCTGCGTCGTCTATGGCTTGTCGCGCTTTATTTAAATTCTCAGCATTCGCATGTTGTGTAACTAATGTTGTTTCAGTCGCTTTTTGAATAATCGCATTTTGTGCCGTGGTATCATACATCAAGTATCTGAAAATTTTGAACGAATCGGCATTGAAAGCTAACACGAATACGGTTCCGATAACCAGCGTCCATTTCAGCATGTTTCTTTTGTATTCCTGATTGAGTTGAACCAGCCACGCATCGGCTTTCTTTTCTATATTTGTTGCATATTTGGACAAATATTCTTCATATTTGTTGATAGTATCGAGCAGATCTTTACTCTGATCCTTTATCTCGTCTATTTTAAGGTCTATTTTTTCGGCCAAGTCCTGTTGTAATTCAGGGCAGTTTTTTTCAAACTTCTCGAGTAGTTCAAAAAATTTTCCAATATTTTTCCCGACAAATTGATCGTAGATGTTTAATAACGATGTGAGATTCAATCCGGTAAGCTTTTTCAGAGAACCCACCATCTTGGTCACATTCTGGATAATTTGCTTACGATCCTCTGGGCTTTTGATCTCAGCGGTAATAATTTCATTCAGGGTCTCTTTCAGGGACGTCAACAGTTCATTGGCATCTACTATAATATCGCGCAACCGGGTCAGCCGCTTGTCAAACTCCCCTACAAATTCACCGGATTTGACCCGCGTCCAAAAGCGTGTGGTTGGCACCTTTGCCTGAGATAGAGTTGCCACCTCATCCTTGGGTTTTGAATTTTGAATCTCTGTATTTCCCTTAATTCCAGAAGCGCTCAATACTTCTCTTTCATAAAGATTTATAAAAAACCGCTCCCATACTCCTGCCTTAAGTTTGAAAAGATTCTTTAGCCCATCCTGGACCGAGGTCACCAGCATGGAAAAAAGTATCAAAAAACCCACAAAAGCAATTACGGCGTTTAATGTATCGCTCATTTTGAATCCCCAGAATTCTATATATTATTTATAATCTGTGGTAAATTTGATGATCGGATGCATGTTAACATCAGACGCATTTTTTGTGATGGCTTATAATGGGCTATACACAATCTCGGCAATTATGCTGTGATTAAGTAATCAAATCGATCAAAGCAGGTATCCTTTTAATGATCTCCTGTCCGACTTCACCAAGCGCCATTATTCTATTTTTTAATTCTGCTTGATCAATATTATCTGCTGAAGCTTCCTTTACAATGGATATTAGCTGAGCGTATGTTTCTAAATCGGTTGTGCCCGGTATAATTTTATCGATCTCTTCTTTTGAAAGACCCATCAGTGCAGTCAACTGTTCATTATATTTCCCTTTGAACGCCTCACGGTTCACCCTCGCTCGTTCCTCCAATTTTTTTCGATATTCTTCAATTCCCATAGCAATTTCTCCTTTCGGTTTTCATAAGGATGGATCTTACAATCCGGTGAATCACTTCACCTGTTATCCTTTTTGAAAAGTTCTTGGAACTTGGCTTTCCAGTCTTTTATTTTATCCTCCATATCTGCCATCTTAACATCGAGCTTTTCCGCTTGATTCGTAATTTCAGATACTTTTCTGGAAGTTTCCGCCAGTGTGATCCCCACTTCCTTACGCAAACCTTCAGCGCCGAATTCTTTTAACACCTCATCCTGCGCATCATGCACTTTCACGATGGATGCCAGATGCCCGGTTACGATCGAGTTGGCATAATGAATCTGATTATAGGAACGGTCGATGGCCGACAGCAATTCTTTTTCCTGTTTGAGTACAGGGCCCAGCAGCTCTTTTCGGAAAGACTCGATATCTCCCCTTACAACCTCAAGAAAGGTTTGCATATATGGTAATGTATTTTTCTGAGCTTGATTATCATCCGGCTGTTTGACTGCCTTGTTGATGACGGCAAAAAGTGAATCCTCGCCACCTGATTTGAAATCATCGTAGTCCGCTCGAATTTGTTCCCTTATTTGATATGGTGTATATACATCATCTACAAACCGGTTGACATCCTTCTTGATGCGGGCATAGATAATTATTGCCAGCGCTTTGTGCGACCGATGCATCTCGGCAATGTCTCGGCCGACCGTTGTGGATAGTTCAACCGATTCCTTCGGTACCTGTGCACAAGCCGATAACAAGAAAACAATTATTATAAAAGATAGGTATAGAATATTTTGTTTATGATGATATTTCAGTCTTGTACTTTCAGATATCATGATACACCTCCTTTTGATTGCCAAATTTATATCGTGAATCGATATCTTTTAGACACCCATTTTAAATGATTATGCTGAAGATGTCCCGTAATCCAAGGCTTCTTCAGCTGATGAGAAATTGTTCAATATCTGTGCCACTTCTATTAAGAATCGATAATTGTCATTGGGTTATGTAACGCCTGCATCTATGACTTATTAATTTCCCTATAATTCAAATACTTAAAGTGATAAGGCAGTGTCGATTTTGGTTATGCACATAGGATTGTGCAACTGTGCCCGGATTCTTATGCATTAATTATTCCCTGAGCATTTTCTCATATTCTACGATTCCGATTTAAGTGATCACGGTACGTTGGTGCTTCAGTCTAAAAAATAGGCAGAATAAACAACTGAACGACTAAGATTACTATAATGATTAGATATCAAAATCAGACAATAAAAAGAAGAAGATCAGGTAACTATTAGCAGAACGCATGAAACGAATCAATATTATTCAAGGGTGCGGCATATAGAATGGCCTCAGTGAAGTTTGTCTTGATGAGTGGAATTTGTTATACGAACGCATAAAAGAGATATTTAAGATTCGATATCGGGAGACGGTCACTAATTTATCTGCCGACACCTGTACTTGCCCTGTGGAATGCATAGCATATTAAACAGGGTAGATCGGCGGCCCACTTTTCAGGAGGTATATGATATGGAGCATGAAACAGAAACAGTCGAAATGGGCGAGGGGCGGGTATTAATTATGGATTCCATCTCCTATATGGGAGATGAAACAAGTAAAGGCGATGTCATCGTATGTGCCTCGCATGGCGGTTTCAGTGCAGGCGAGTATGCACTCCGGTACCCGGCTCCAAGGGCGGTGATTTATAATGATGCAGGCCTGGGAAAGGATAATGCAGGGATAGTGGCTTTGTCTATGCTTGAGGAGAAAGGGATTGCAGCGGCTACGGTAAGCCATAATTCAGCAAGAATCGGGGATTCCAAGGACACATATGAAAATGGCGTCATCTCTCATGTAAACAATGTCGCGGCATCATTGAAAATATCCGTGGGGATGACAGTCAAAGATGTGTGCGAGGTTTTGCTGCGGGGGGCTTCATAAGAGCAACGAGGTTTTGTAGGAAAAGTTGGGTTCAGCCATAATTATTTTCACATCGGGTGAGGATTGTTTAACCGTTTCAATAAATTTTTCAGGCGGTGAAGATTTAAGTCCAAGCTTTTCAAACAACGCTTTGTGCGGATGAAAAAGTATGACTGTTTTTGGTGATAAGGCGGAAACACCGCGGGCCAGGTATTCTTCAAAGTTGAGTTGCGTTCCGGCAAACAGAATGTCTATTTCGAATTTTTTCCCTAATTCCTCGACTTCTTCGATTTTCATATGATCGCTAAAACCCTCACAGTAGTTCATAATTCGTAATTTATCCGGTAATTCCACAAAAAACCCGTAATAGGGCGCATTGAAGGGTGATTTGAACATATTGAGCCATGCAAACTGAAACGACGGAAAAATTCTCGCCCGCAAAATTCCCTCTTTTATGAATTTGGGGATACTGACTTCCCTGTGCCCCCATTCAAAGGCGGTTATTTTAAAGTCGGAAACAGTAACTTCCTGAAACGGTTTGATTTCAATAAGTTTTTCTTTGTCGATTTTATAGTGGGAAGAAAGGTGTTCGCAAATGTCGGCAGAGCCTACCGCTTTTGAATCCGTCTTTTTCAATATTACCGGCGCATCCACATAATGATCATAGTGCCCATGAGTCAGGCATACTACATCGGCTTCCTTAAAATCATCGAAACCGGACCATTTAGCACCGAAAATCTTTCGATACAGGGGATCGAATAGAAGCGTGCTATTTGTTGTCTCAATGCTGAAACACGACCAACCGTGATAATTAATCTTTGTTTCCGATGACATTGCGATTACCTTACGTTTAGTATGTTTGCCCGCAGTTCCCTTTTCAATATCTTACCGGTGGGGCCCTGCGGTAAAGAATCCACGAATTCAACCATCCTGGGGGCTTTGTACTTGGCTATTTTATCCCTGACAAAAGATATAATTTCTTTTTCAGTTGCCGATCGGTTCTCCTTCAATACAATATAGGCTTTGGCAAGCTCCCCCTTAACCTCGTCCGGGATCCCGATCACAGCCGCTAAAGCCACTGTCGGGTGCGTATACAGCACCTCTTCGACTTCAATGGGATAAATATTTGCCCCGCCGGTGATGATGAGATCCTGCTTTCGATCCGCCACATAAAGGTAGTCATCTTCATCCACAAAGCCGAGATCACCGCTGTGAAACCAGCCGTTGCGATATACTTCTTTGTTGATCTCGGGACGATTCCAGTATCCGTGAATGGAGAAGACATCCCCCTTTTCGATGATTTCACCCACCTCATGGGGAGGCAGCTCATTGTCATCATCGTCCACGATTTTGACCCACACATTGGCCAGGGGAAGTCCCACGGATTCCGGTTTACGAATTCCGACAATGGGATTGATGGTGGTGAAACCGCACCCTTCGGTATGTCCGTAGCCATCCATATGCGGCGCATCGAACGTTTTTTCAACATTTTCTAAAAGCTTGGCCGGGCAGTGGGCGCCGCCTGAATTGACCACCCGAATGGTGGAGATATCATGTTCACCAGGTTTATACGCCTGCAGCAGATAGACAAACATGGTGGGGGTGCCGGCAAAATAGGTAGCCTTGTATTCACCGATGGTTTCAAGAACCTTATCGGCCTGGAATCGGTCTATGACGAGGAGTGCAGCGCCGATATGAAAAGCGGACATCATTACAACATTGAGGGCAAAGTTGTTAAACAAGGGCAGGGCGCAAACCAGGCGATCCTCATGGCTGAATTTGTTCAGGCCGTACAACGAGAAGACATTGGAAAGAATCGAGCGATGCGTCTGGGTCGCTCCTTTTGGACGGCCCGTTGTTCCGGAAGTATAGATGATGCTGACGATATCATCAAAACCGGCATCATAGGCTGTCACGCCATCCGAATCATTGGAGGCGTCCGATACAAGATCTATAAACCGGACGCCTCCCTCGAAACCCGCATCACCCAAAACGATGATATGGAGCAGTGACGGCAATTCCGAACGAATCTGCTGAAGCAATGGCAAGAATTGCTCGTGCAGAATAATGGCCTTTGCTTCTGTATCAGACCCGATATACGTGATTTCGTGGCCCACATACATCACGTTTAATGGTACCGCTATAGCCCCGGCCTTGATGATGGCGTAATGGGACATAACGATTTCAGGCCCATTCACCAGTTGAACCAAGATACGGTCGCCTTTGGCAATCCCAAGTTTCTTCAATCCTGCTGTCAACCGGTTAATTCGCCGGTTCAGATCATGATAAGCCCACTCTGCCCCTTCATACACCATTGCGATTTGATCGGGGTAGGCTTTGGTGGTGTTGTCGAGCATTTCCCCGATTAGCTGCATCTTGATTCCTCAATTATTTTATCTGGATATCCAGAAAGCCCAAGTAGATACAATCGGCTCAACTCCAAAGCCTATACTGGAAAGTCACACGGTTAATATATTCTAAATACTATTTCCCTCCGCGCACTCTGTGAGAGATAAAAAAACTACTTGTCCGGAAATGTAAGGACGCCTGTCAGTTCGGAAACATCTTCGAGCTTGTCCAGGGACAAGGCCATTCCCGCTGCTTTTTCAGCCGCCTCACTGGAAAAGGTTCCGGCAAAATTCATACAGTCCATATACTTCTGCTTCACTTCGTCACGGTTGAGTCTCCGGGATGGGTCTCCCTTGGCATCGATGCACACCTTCTCGTGCGCAGTGCCGTCTTTGAGCCGGATGGTGACCGGACTGTGGAAAGCGAAGTAGCCGCGCTTCCATTCCTCGTGGACATCGACTTTTACTTTTTTCCGTGCTTCCTTGAATTTCGGGTCCTGTGCTTTCGCATCGGTGTAGCTGTCCAGAAAGACTTTTTTTTCAAAGAAGCAGGCCACCGTGCTGTGGGGCAGACTGAACCGGGTATCCTCTCCGGTTTCAGGTTGAGGGTATTTAAGATATAATGAAACCGTATGGTTTATGCCGTGCTCGACACTCTCAACGTCATCCCAGGAAATATTGTGCTCGTCAATCAATTCCAGGACCCCATCGATATTCCGTTGCATCAGGTAACAGCACGGATATTTCTTTATACCGATTTCCATGACGCGGTAACCTGTCCCCAGAGGCAAGTCAAATTCGGGTTCACCGGCCCAAAGATCCATAAACCCGCCCCGACCTTCGAGAATGGTCGGGTTCCCGGTGAAGCCGAGTTTTGCCAGCGTGGCAGCGCAGATGCCGTTTCTGCCCGCAAACCCTGCCTCGATTAAATGGGCGCCTGCCCCTGTTTGCCGGGCGATGCCGTTTGCCTGCGATGCTGCAATGCTCAGCGCATGGGTGGTTTTATCTACATCGAGCTTGAGCAGTTTTGCTGCCATGGCTGCCGAGCCGATGGTCAGGCAGCCGGCGGCATTGAGGTAACCGTCTCCGATGGCTTTTTCCGAAGCTACGCCGATTTCCGCTCCGACTTCATAACCCAGAACGTAGGCTTCGATTATGTCTTTACCCGAGAGATTGAACTTTTCCCCCATGGCAAATACGGTGGGCCATGCACCGCACGAGTAAAGTCCTTCGGGAAAACTGTCATCCTCGAGCTCTGTGGTATGGGAAAGGGAACCGTTGGCCAAAGCGGAATACTCCGCCGAGGTACGAAAACCGCCGCCCAGCACACCCGCCTCTGCCGGGCAATTCTGATCTTTAACGTATTGGGTTGCGATTTTGCCAAACGGCATTGCAGAACCGGCAACCGTCATTCCAAGGTGACTCAACGCCATGAGCTTTACGTAATCCACCAGTTCCTGATTAAAGTCCTGATACCCGCTACTACATACCCACTCTGCTATTTCTTTCGTTGTCTTTGCTCCCATTACGACCTCCTTTCAATCACATCTTTATTGTTGTTCAGCATGCATTATCAAATGTCCGGATTCCGGATCCTTTTTTTCCATCAGATTTACACCGGCAATCTCACCGATAACGATGGACAGCCTCACCGCCACAGGATTTTCGCCTTCCAATACATGCCCGCCATAAATATTTCCATCGCTGTCGGTAAATGTTCCATGGATATGCGTATCCATCTCACCGGCTTCATTTTCAAAAATAATCCCAACGAGGCTTAATATCTGCATCGGGCCCGGAATAACACGGGGCGGACCGAAATCGAAGCCGCTTTCATTTTCTTCACTGACGACTATGCACTCAATGGTCAAATGGCGTATGCTGCCGATAACCGAAAGAATCTGTCCGCAGCGGATTTCGTTTTCCACGCATATTTTCTTTATGCACCCGATCAAGTCTTCATTTGTCGGCAAATGTTTAACGATTACCTTACCAATACTCGCTACAGGGTCTGCCATTTCTTGATTCCCTCCTTTCCCTTATTGCCTTTATCTGTTTGGTCTTAACTCAGGTCTAATAACCCAAGGTCGTTCCACCATCCACTGAATAATTCTGGCCGGTCACATAGGCGGCTGCTTCCGAAGCTAAGAATAACATCACGTTCGCTACATCCTCTGGTTTGCCCAATCTACCCAAATGAACGAATTTCAATATGTTTTCCTTGAATTCCTCGGGGAAGCCGAGGACGCGATCTGTCCCGATAATGCCCGGCGATACACAGTTAACGGTTATCCCGTATTGGGCAAGCTCCTTAGCCAGGGTTTTGGTAAACGCTATGATACCACCCTTGCAGGCGGCGTAGTCGGCTGTTCCGGCTTGGCCAAGAATCCCGGCCTGGGAGGCAATATTGACAATCTTTCCGCTTCGCCTCTCAATCATATGATTGACGACAGCCCGGGTACAGTTAAGTGTTCCATAAAGGTTTAGAGCGATGGTCCTGTCCCAGCCGTCTTTATCCGACTGGGCGAACGGCCCTATTTTTTCCGCAACGGCCCCTCCGGCCACATTCACCAGAACATCTATTTGGCCAAACTGATCCAAAACAGTCCGGGTCATCTGTTCGGCATCCTCCAGTTTCGTCACATCAACCTTTACTGCGATTCCTTTATGGCCCAACTCTCTGATTTCGTCGATCACTTTGCTTGCGCCATCGAGGGATATGTCGGCTGCGACAACTTTCGCCCCTTCCTTTGCAAAACAGTGAACCGTCGCCTTTCCGATGCCCATCGCACTGCCGGCCACAATGACAACCCTGTCTTTCATTTGCATGGTGTGTACCTCCAATTAGTTATATATTATCTTCAAGGCCCAGATCGCGCAGTTTTTCGATTTTTGGCCGACCTTGATTATCCCAGCCCATGGATGTGTAAAAATCCTGCACCATAGTCCAGATATCTACCGTTTTCCCTTTCGCAGAGCCCTCGTTTAGCGGGATGTTTTGGAATCTCTCGGGCAAGGACTCTTTTTGCTCCCAACTACCTTGCCTGAGATTGAAAAGGTTTTCAATATTGAATATCCGCTCTCCTATATGCAGAAGGGTTTCGGCATCTACATTCCAGCCGGTCAAAAGAGACGTCAATTCAGCCTCTCTTTTAAGGTCGAATTCACAGAGCAGTGAAAGGGCCGGCACCTTGCATATGCCGAGGCTGTCTATCACCGCACTGACAATCGCACTGTGCTTGACGAGATTTCCCTTACCTTCAGTTGAAAACCGATCGGCAGCTTTATCCGTTCCAAAATGTTCCCTGCATTTATCCGGGGACCATTTGGTTTCAGGCAGTGCATAAATGCTGGTAAAGTCACCCCCCCGGGTTGAGATCGCGTAACCCAGCGCACAGGCCATTAACCCTCTGGGATCAAAACCGGTGAGCTCTAATCCCTTGGCGTGATAGGCGAATTGATCGGAGCCCCCACCGATTATATCCGCAGCTTTGCACACTCCTTGGGACAGAATTTCGCCCAGGCCCTTTCGTTGGGCAATCAACCGGATACATTTTTCCATGGTCTGGGGGTTGCCCCATGAAAGATCGATCCCGTCCGTGTCGTCAAGGGAAAGTATGCCTTTTTCATAGGCTTCCATGGCAAAGGCGATCACACCGCCGATGCTCAAGGTGTCAACCCCGAGGCGGTTGCACAAATTGTGGAGATAGAGAATTGCATCGGAGTCATCCAGGCCGCATTTGGAGCCAAGAGAAATCGTCGGTTCAAGATCGGGTCTTTCACCGGTGGCTCCGGCGTAGGGTCCGCTGCCAATTCGAAATTCAGCACGGCAATGGACGGGGCAGCGGTAACAGCTTTTCCGCTTGACCACATGTTTCAGCATGTCTGTTCCGTCGATACGCTTCGTTCCGTTAAACGTTCCTTGCTGAAAGTTGCGTGTCGCTAAAATGCCCTTATCCTGGGCCCAGCCGACAACAAACGTGTTGCTCATTTTAGAAAAGAGCTTATATCGCGGTGCCGCAAGGATCTGTTGATAATATTCCCTAACAGCCGTTTTGACCGGGGGATCGATTTCGGTTTTGGGTATTCGGGACTTTACGACCACGGCTTTAAGGTTCTTGGACCCCATGACGGCTCCCATGCCCGTCCTTCCGGCTGCATGCCCGCCTTTTGTCATGACGGTTGCAAACGGGACCAGATTTTCACCGGCCGGGCCGATCACCAGGACTTCAACATCTTTGGGCCCCAGTTCTTCTTTCAGGTGTTGAAGGCTCTGTCGCGTATCTTGTCCCCACAGCGATCCGGCACCTCGAAGCGCCGCCTTGCCCTTTTCGATATACAGATATGCGGGTTTTTCTGATTTCCCTTTGATGATAAGAGTTTGAAACCCGGCTGCCCTTAGCTTTGCGCCGAATTCACCGCCGATGTTCGAACTGCCCAATCCGTCGGTGAGGGGGGATTTTCCACTCACATGCAACCGGGCTGAGGCGGGCATATGAGTTCCGGTTAATAAACCGCAGCTGAATATAATCTCGTTATCCTCGGAACAGGGAGATATTTTTTTCTTCAAGTCTTTGTAAAGCAGGTACGAGTTTATCCCCCTTCCGCCAATGTATTGATGGACCCATTCAACCGGAAAAGGCTCGATGTCGATTTTTCCAGTGGTAAGATCGACAATTAATAAGTGGCCAAGCGTTTTCATTTGTTTATTCTTTCCGCATCGAATGTCGGATACCGATCAGATCGGTTCAAAATTCAGCAACGTCAGCTCTTCATTCACCTTCATGAACTTACCCTTAACCGGCATATCGCCTTTAATTTTGTCAATGGGGCATCCCACCAACCGGCCTAGAATTCGCGGGCCTTCTTTCAGCTCCACCAGCACAACCGGAAACGGTACATCCTCTTTCAGCCTCGGATCGATGGGGTGGTGCACAACAATCCAGCTGTAAACTTTGCCTTCACCTGACACAGGTACCCATAGGCCGCCGGAAGATCCGCAATAAGGACAGGCAGGAGCCGGAGGGAAACGAAACCGGCTGCAGTTTGCGCATTGCTGCAAACGGTGCTCATTTTTCTTCAAAAATTCCCAGTAGGGTTTGCTTTCTTGATCGATTTCAGGAGGATTGGAAACGATCATACCTTATTTCCCTTTTTCATTGGTCAGAATCATTCCGCTTCCAGTCTGCCATGCCCCTGATGTCACAATGGCATGTTTTGCATTCTGCACCTGGCGCTCATCTCCCATTCCCCGCAATTGTTGCACTGCCTCGGCAATGACGTTCATTCCATGAATATATGCTTCAGACAACATCCCGCCACCCGTGTTAACCGGAATTGTGCCGTTCAAAGCGGTTTCCCCGGAAGCGGCAAAAGATCCGCCCTCGCCCTTTTTACAGAATCCCAATCCTTCGAGCCCCAAAATTACGGTATGGGTGAAACAGTCATAAATCTGAGCCACATCGATATCGTCTGGTGTCAGTCCGGCCTGGCGGTACAGTTTTTTGCCTAAAGATACGGTAAAGTTTTCAGTGAGATCGTCCCATAAAAAGAAATCCGCCCAATCCGAGCCGATACCGGGCCCTCCCACATAGGCGGCGGCTTTTATGAAAACCGGTTTTCTGTTGCAATCCTCTGCTCGTTCCGCCGAAGTGACCAAGAGGGCGCAGCCGCCGTCAGTTTCCAGGCAAAGGTCCAACACCCTGAAAGGTTCCACAATTATTTTGGAATTGAAATAATCGTCCGGGGTGATCGATTTTCGCATCATCGCTTTTTCGTTAAGAAGTGAATTTTCCCGCTGGTTGATTGCTATGGATGCCAACTGTTCGGAAGTCGTCCCGTACTGAATCATGTGGCGCCGACACCACATGGCCATTGTTTGCGGATAGGTTAGATATCCATAGGGCATGCGGTATTGCCACATCCCATCCGCTTTAAACGACCAATCGGTACCCCCCAGCCGGTAGCCGGACCTCCCATTCATGGCTCGGAAAATCAGAACCGATTTGCAGGTTCCGGTCGCTGTCAGCATGCCGGCCAGTTGAACCAGGGCCGATGGTGCAAATCCTCCTGCATACCATTCCATTACATAGTTCAACTCCGGCAAACCCAGCGAATTGGCAACCGCCTCTGCTGAAACAGAATCACCGGCGTTAAACGTTAAGACACCATCGACCTCATGGGCTTGCAGGCCTGCATCTTCCATTGCTTTCCTGCAGCATTCTACGGCTAATGAAAGAACACTTCGTCCCGATTCCATGGAATAGTCGGTGGAGCCAATACCGGCAATTGCGGAAAGATTAGATTTGTAGGTGTCTTGAACCATCCGGTATCCTTATGTGAAGCGGAGTGCCGCTATACGCGATTTATAATAATTTCTGGTTATTTAAATTGTCAGCGCATGTCTGCGTAGTCTGTGGCTAAAGAAAACAGGCATTTTTTCAGTAAGCCGGACCGGAATGCCGCAGAGGGCTTTCGGATGAAGGAAAGCCGACCGTTCTTCCCAAAACGGTGAGTGTGTCTCTTCAATAATGTTGGCGCCCTTATCTTTCAAACATCCCAATGATCGCTTTAAATTTTGGACCTTCAGGGTAATATGGTGTAGGCCCAATGATTTTATTCCTATTAAATCCGCCATATAGTTTTTCTCTGACATGGTTTCTATCAGGTGCAATACGATATTGCCGATTTTGAGGGCACTCGATCTGAGGGAGAGGCGATGAAAATCTTTAATCACAGGTTTTTCGGTCGTGAACACATTATGATATGTGCCGGTTAAGGCCTCCAAGCGGTTCACTAAAATTCCAACTTCCACAATTCCCTCTGCCCCGATGCCGTTCATTTCAGTTTCAGCCTGCAACGTGTCCGGAAGAGAACGATTCGCGACCCACTTGGGATTTCCCTGTATGAGTTCAAAAAGAACCCCTCCGAATATTTTCGGATGAAGAAAAATGGCTTTTATACCGTATACCTCGTACACTTTATCTTCTATTATTTCGGCATCATGTGTTTTACACCAGTGCATGGCATGGATGATATCTTCTACTTCAAAAGCGATATGGTGAAGCCCCTGGCCCTTTTTTCTTATAAATTTGTCAATAATTCCATCCCGCTGAACACTCTGCATCAGTTCAAATTCAACATTTCCCACACGAAACATACGCATATTCATGTTGAATTGATTAACGGTGAAAATCTCCCCCTTTCCAGCGCCCAACAATTCGATAAACGGTTCGCCTGCCGATTCAATATCGTTAACCGCAACGCCTACCTCAAGTATTCGTTTTATCATCTACCCCGATCTTTCTCGGTCCCACGTGTCATCAGTGAGGCCCTGGTCGCGAAGGACCTTCTTTTGAACCTTTTCCGTCGGCGTCTTGGGCAAGCTCTCCACCGTACGCACGAATCTCGGAACCGCAAACTTGGGCATCCGACGATTGCAGTGATCCAAAAGGTCTATGAACACATTCTCTCGCGGTTTTCTGCAGGCGTCGTCGGTGAGCACGATACAGGCCATCACCTCTTGCTCTCCACCTTCGATCCCGGAATCTATGCCGACAACCGCTACTTCCTTAATATCGGTGTGTTCGGCAATAACCGCCTCCGCCTCGAAGGAGGATATATTCTCGCCTCGTCTTCGCAGGCAGTCGCGCATCCGGTCCACGAAGTAGAAGTATCCGTCGGCATCTTTCTTTCCGGCATCACCGGTGTGGAACCAGAAGTTTTGCCAGGCGGAAACGGTTGCTTCGGGATTGCCGTGGTATCCGGCCATAAAGCACCAGGGTGCTTTGGGTCGTACAAGGATTTCGCCGATGGTTTCCGTCGGCACCGGTTCGTCTGTCTCAGGGTCGGCGATCATAACCTCGAACCAGTCTTCCACGACCTTACCTGCCGCGCCCGGCCGCAGACCCTCGTCATAGGGCATGTATAGCGGAACATTGACCTCCGTCGTTCCGTAGAGCTCTATTAGACGAGCGCCAAAGCGCTTCTCAAAAGCAGGACCTGTGGTAGCAGGAATCGGCAGACAGCAGATGACCCTCAGGTCATTATCCGCATCACTGGGGCTCGGCGGCTGTTGATACACGAAGTCGGTCATCACTCCCAGTAGATTGGTTTGGGTTGCATGATAGTGTCGAATCGTATCGATCCATCGGGTTGCATGGAATCGATCGTCAATGACCAGCTCGCAGCCCAACTGGAGTGCAGCTGAGAAGTGTAAACCCAGGGCATTGGCGTGAAACATGGGCAGACAACAGTAAAGCACGTCATCCTGATTGAGCCGCATCTGATCGGCAAAAACTCGTCCCTGAAGCAGAATGTGCCCGTGGGGTTGATATACTCCTTTGGAAGGTCCCGTGGTTCCCGAAGTATACATCAGCGCCGCTACGTCGCGTACTGAACCCGGGTAATCGAAAGCCGCTTGCGGCCCGTCGATAAGCTCGGTGAAATTTAAGGCTTCAGATCCCGGGAGCTTCTCATCGGTGACGGCCTTATCGCCACCGGGCATCAGGATGGTCGTCGTTATGCCGGGAAGGTTTTCGGCAGATTCGCCTACAATCGGTGCGAACTCAGGGTCAATGCAAAGGATTTTAGCTCCGGAGTTGTTTAAGATGTGTTCGAGAAAAGCGCCCTTGTAGGCAAGGTTTACCGGAACCGCAACCGCGCCGATTCGGGTGATCGCCACCAGGGTTTCCAGAAATTCAATGGAATTGCCTCCCATGATTGCAACCCTTTCATGGGCTTCGACGCCAAGGGCGGCGAGTCCGCCGGCAATCCTTGAAACCTGTTGGTCGAATTCTCCGAATGAACAAACAGGACCGTCCACCATCTGGATAAACCTGCTGTCCGGATTGCGTTCCGCCTGCCTGGTCAACTCCTCTGAGAGGTGCCAGTCTGGGTTGATGCGCGGCTGTGTCATTTCGACCGCTCCGCAAGCACCTTTCTGAGGCCGTGCAGATATTCCCCCAAGGGTTTCCAGGGGTAAGGCCCTTTTGCAGAAACATCTGATTTAACTTCAGGCTCTATTTTGAGGCACACAAAAACCGGTCCCTTTTCATTTAGGATATCTTTCACACGGGAACTAAAGGAGGCTGAATCATCAAACATATGGACAGATGGGTATCCGGCTTCCCTGGCCAGGCCTTCAAATTGGAATTGATTTGAACCGGGAAGGGGTTGGCATCCTGTGAACGCATAGACGCCGTTATACAGCACGAAATGATAGAAATTGTCCGGAGCCTGGTTGCCGATGGTGACCAGTGTGCCCAGATTCATTAGCAGTTCGCCGTCACCACTTAGCACAACCACTTTTTTTTCAGGACGCGCCAGAGCAATTCCCAATCCCACGGAGGATTCTTTGCTCATGGAGCCGGCAAAGAGGATATCCAATGAGGGGTTTTGAGAAACATTCAACCAGGGGACTCTCGCACTCTGGGAAGCGATTACAATCGCATCTTCCCGGTGTGTTTCGATGATGTCGACTGCGTCCGTCAATTGTCAGCGGCCCTCCTTTCCGATAAGCACTGCAACCGGTTTTGACGCCCGATTCGCTTCATCAAAAGCCAGGGAAATGCGATCCACATCTGCATCACACTCCATAAGGTAGTAGGTGATTTGCCAGGCATGCAGGATGGGTTCGATGAAACGTGCGGCAGAGTCTTTGGTCGGTCCGTGACGGGTGTAGCCCCGGTATCCGATCATAATGACCATGGGGATGCTTGCACCTATACATATACCGCGGATCGAATCACCGGATTCAAAAAAACCGGTGTTCTGTACGATCACCACAGGGTTTTTCCCACCGATCCAGAGACCGGCTGCAATGGCCATGGATTCACCTTCTCTGCACACCGGTACGGAATGGATTGATGGCTCCTCTTTAATGGCTCGATGAATGGCAGCCGTATTGCTGCACGGAAGCCAAACCGAGTGGGTGACATTGTTTTTTTTCAGTTCTTGGACGATTGTTTCTGCATGAAGTGTTTGCGAAGCATCCATGATATTCCCTCTTTAGGTTGGGTTTAGAAGATCGATATAGCTTCGGGTTAAGAAGGACTATTTTCAACCGACCAGTCTGCCACATCGACGGGCGACGTGAGCACTGCCACACCGGCGGCATTCAGGGCCTCACATTTTCCCTCTACTGTCCCTGCAGAACCGCGAATAATAGCACCGGCATGCCCCATCCGTTTTCCCTGGGGAGTGAACCGTCCGGCAATGTAAGCGGCCACAGGTTTGGACATATTATCCGCTACATATTCTGCGGCCTTTTCCTCCTGCTCCCCTCCTACTTCACCAACGATAATTATCGCATCCGTTTCTTGATCCGCTTCAAAAAGCTTGAGGATATCGGGTAGGTTGGACAGGACAACAGGATCTGCACCCATGCCGATGACCGTGCTCTGTCCGACATTTTTTTCCGAAAGAATACCAGCAAACTCGTATGAAAGGGTTCCGCTTCTCGAGATAACCCCGATTTTGCCGGGGGCGAAAAGGGAGGCTGGCATGATTCCCATCTTGCCTTTGCCCGGAACAAGGATCCCCGGTGTCGTGGGTCCAAGGGCAAACACATTGTTCTTTATTGCATATTCACGCATCTTCAGGACGTCGTGAACCGGTATGTGCTCGGGAACGACCACAATAAATTCGACGTCCGCGTCGACGGTTTCCAGAAATGCGTCAAGGACGAATGCCGCCGGCACAAAGAATACCGAAGCGGTGGCCCCGGTCTCTTTTACGGCTTCTTCCACACCGTCAAAAACCGGCAGGGTTTCGACTGTTGCACCGCCCTTTCCGGGCGTAACACCACCCACTACATTTGTACCGTACTCAAGCATCCACTTGGTCTGAACGCTTCCGATCCTGCCTGTGATGCCCTGAACAATAACACGCGTATTTTCATTAAGAAGGATGCTCATTATTTTTCAACCAGTCCCACAAGTTTGTCGACGGCGGTTTCCGTGGCCGCCGCAGTAACAACATGCACACCACCGGACTCCAGAATCTCCCAGGTTTCTTCCTGATGGTTGCCCAAAGCCTTTGCTACCACCGGTATCGTAACACTTTTCTCTTTTATATAGCGTGTGATGCCCCGAGCACCTTCGTGAATCGGGTTGATTCCGCCGTAAATATTTATAAAAAGTCCACGCAGCCCTTTTTTCAACATTACCAGTTCCATACACTTATAAAGGAGTTCCTCGGTAATTCCACCGCCGGTTTCAAGGAAATTGCCCGGTTTAAGCTTCTGACCGATGATGTCCATAGAGGCCATGCCGAGACCTGCCCCTGAAGAGATAAGGCCGATATCACCGTCAAGATCGACATAGGTCACACCTATTTCCTTACCTTTTTGTTCAAGCGGATTCTCCACTTCTTCCTGATGACGGGGAAGAATGTTTTTAACACGATAGAGGGCTGAATCATCGATTTCGAGCACAGCGTCCAGGGCCATAACGTTGCCGGTTTTCAGAATCGCAAGCGGGTTGATCTCTGCAATAAGCGCTTCGTACGTTTTGAAGACGTTGTAAAGTTTTACAACTGCATCGACACAGGGAGGAATCAGGCGTTGCGGCAATCCGAGTTTTGTGAATACAGCCCGGGCCTGATAGGGATAAAAACCATGCTGGCTGTCCACATGAACCGAAGCGATCTTGTCCGGTGAGGTACGTGCGGTTTCTTCTATATTTACACCGCCTTCGGTGCTTATGACGATAACCGGTTTCCCTGAAAAGCCGTCAATGGTAACTCCTGCGTACAGTTCGCGATCTATGTCCGCCTTTTCGCTGATCATGATCTTTCTGACCGGCAGGTCTTTAATTTTCGTACGAAACATCGCTTCCGATAATTTTTCAAACTCCTCGGGTGAAGAAGCGGTCTTTATTCCGCCTGCAAGTCCACGCCCGCCCACAAGAACCTGGGCCTTTAAAACCACCGGGAAACCAATCTCTTTCGCAATTACGAGCGCTGCCTCTACGGTTTCTGCGACTCCCCGCCTCGGGACCGGGATACCTTTGCTTTCAAACGCATCCGCACCTTCATATTCGTGTAGTCTCACATTAATCCCTTTTTCCGGAATTTTCTCTGCTGACAGTTCTGACTATTCAATTACCGAAGATGCAAAAGGCTGTCAACAGACGAGAGATGGTCTATCAGAGGTTGCTTAGTGCTTTTATTCGTAAATATTATGACGTATTTTTTTCAAATGGTACTATATTGATTCACCACAGAGCCACCGAGGGCACGGAGATGTAGGTATTTTTAGTTTGCCGGTGCTTGCATCCCGTCTTGGCGGGGGAGACGCCCCGAAAGCGGGATGACCGATCAATTAAAAAAAAAATTATGGGCGGCCAGCGGCAAACGAAAAGCATCATGCCTCCGGCAGTCGGCTCACAAATAAACCACCCGAAGGGCGTGGGTTTATTCCTTTTCGACTTTCCCTGTCCTCTTCTGGAGGATCAGCGAAAAGGAATAAGAAACA
>CAYSUA010000009.1:0-20586 GCA_964433795.1 uncultured Desulfobacteraceae bacterium
TTGAATATTTATGGATCGCCTTCGGCGAGTCAATTCTCAAGAGTCACTATCGGCTTCGCCGGTCAGGGGGTATAGATGAAAAAAGAATTTAATGTTGTCGGTACTCGCGTGCCGATGTTGGATGCGGCATTGAAAGTTAAAGGGGCCGCTCTGTTTACGGATGATCTTGTCCTGCCGGGAATGCTCTATGGGAGGATATTGCGAAGCCCCGTCGCGCATGCCAAAATTGTCAACATCGACACCACCAGGGCAGAGAAATTATCTGGTGTAAAAGGGATTGTAACCGGCCAGGATATCCCCGACCGGCAGTACGGCATTGTACCCATGGCCAAAGATGAGTATGCCCTGGCCAGGGATAAAGTGCGCTATATCGGAGATGATGTCGCAGCCGTCTGTGCCATTGACCCCGAGATTGCCGAAGAAGCTCTGGAACTTATTGCGGTGGACTATGAAGAGCTGCCGGCCGTATTCGATCCCCTGAAGGCGCAAAAGGATGGTGCGCCGGTAATTCATGATGGTGTCAAGAATAATACCTCGTTTTTCATCAAAAAGGAATTCGGAGATGTGGCCAAGGCCTTTGCTGAGAGCGATGCTGTATTTGAGGATAACTTTTACTCCCAGCCTGTCAATCATGCGCCCCTGGAACCGCATGCGGCTCTGGCTCAGTTTGACCCGTTAAACGGCGAACTCACCATCTGGTCGTCAACCCAGATCCCGTTTTTTCTGCGACGAAATTTATCGAATACCCTTCAGATACCGGAAAGCAAAGTGCGCGTTATCAAACCGAAGGTTGGCGGAGGATTCGGGCAAAAGATTGATTTATTTGCCAAGGACTTCTGTGCGGCCTGGTTTGCGATGCAGCTCGGCAAGCCGGTAAAATTTTTATACGAGCGTGAAGAAGTCTTCATTTCCACCCGGCAGAGGCATCCCATGTATATCACGGTTAAGACCGGCGTGAAGAAAGATGGTACGATCCTGGCGCAAGAATTTAAAGCCCATGCGGATGGCGGTGCTTACAACAGCACGGCACCGACCATGATTGCCCTGTCATGTTTTTTCCTCATGATTCCCTATCGCGTACCGAATTTAATTTATGAAGGCTCACATATTTATACCAACAAACCCGTGGGCGGGGCAATGCGGGGACACGGTATTCCCCAGGCCCGTTTTGCGGTGGAACGGCAACTGGATATGATCGCCGATCGTATTGGTGTTGATCCGGCCGAAATCCGAATTAAAAATAGTATACAGGCCGAAGAACCCCATCCGGCCGGTTTTGTTATCAATACCTGCGGATTTTCCGAGTCGGTGGCCAAGGCCGCCGAGGCCATCGGCTGGCAGGAAAAGCGCGGAAAATTGCCTCTCGGCCGGGGAGTCGGCCTGGCCGGAGCCTCCTTTCCCAGTGGCGTCAGCAATATGAGTCATATCAGCTCTGGAGCGGTGGTCCAGTTGGGCCGGGACGGAGCCGTCAATGTGCTGTCGGGCGCGGCCGACATTGGTCAGGGAGCGGAAACTGTGATCAGTCAGATTGTGGCTGAAGAACTTGGCGTTCTCATCGAGGACATTCGGATAACGGCAGCCGATACCGGGATAACGCCGCTGGATCCCGGCACATTCGGCAGCGGCGTGACGGTCAGGGCCGGCAATGCAGCCAGACTGGCGGCGATCTCGGCTAAGAATAAGATATTCGAATTTGTGGCCGAAAAACTGGAAGCCAATGTGGCCGATCTGGTGGCCCGGGATCGTAAAATTTATGTCAAAGGTTCGCCGGAAACGGGATTAACCCTGCCGGAGGCGCTGAAAGCCTATCAATACGCGGATCTTCCCATGCCGATTGTGGGCCGGGGATCCTGGATGGCACCCGCCTCCGAACCGACCACGCTGTTTAAAGAAGACGGTAACTTTGCGCCAAATTACTCCTTCATGACCCAGGCCGCCGAAGTTGAAGTCGATCTCCAAACGGGCAAAGTAAAGCTTTTGAAGATGGTGACGGCTCATGATTGCGGTCAGCCCATAAATCCGATGCTGGTAGAGGGACAACTCGAAGGATCGGTTGTGGGCGGTATGGGACAGGCCCTGTATGAAAATGTCATCGTGGAGAAGGGCCAGGTGATGAATCCTTCATTTTTGGACTACGGCTTTCCAACGTTTCTGGAGATGCCGGAAATTGAAGCAATTGAAGTGGTGACGGATGACCCCATCGGACCTTTCGGCGCCAAGGAAGCTGGGGAGGGCACACAGCTTTCACCGGCACCCGCTATTGTCAATGCCGTTTATGATGCCATCGGTGTAAATTTTATGGAGCTTCCGATAACACCCGAGAGGATCCTTAATGCTTTGGAAAATAGTAAAAAAGAAAAAGGAGAAATATAGAAAGATATGATATCGGCAAGTTCAGCGCCTTGAAATTCTTTAAGATTTATTTACGATCAATTAGAGTGGTCATTTTCCGATGTCTATAAACGGTTTGATTGAAAAATAAACGATAAATAAAATTACTGCCAAATAAAATATAAATTGAATCGGTTCCCGTTCCATTCTATCAATGATTGTCTCGAGTTTTCCTTCTCTTTTCAGTTTCTCATATTCTGCTCTTATTCTGAGACTTCTCTCTCTCTGATACTCCTGAATCAGTATTTTTGCTCTTTCCTGTTGTGCCTCATCTTCCAGCCAAATCGCCGCCACCCCCAACCTCCATCGACCCGCAGAGGTTTCATAATAATCAAGCTTATTCTTCTCTAATAAATCACGCACCTCCTCTGCTTCGTCTTCGGGCACGCCCCTGAGTTTGAATAGGATAACTGACATTACGTTTATTATACCGCCGTGTATATTATTTTGCCATCCTCCGATATTCTTCGAATCTTGCCGTCTGCCTCCAGATAATGTAGATGCGCAATGGTTTCCCCCATGGCAAACCATTTTTGCGCGGGAGGAAATTCTTCCCATGACCGCGCCCTTATATCCCATGCAATATACGGGGCGACATCCCACGCGGTTTTATCTTCTTCTTTAACTGCAGAGAGCGCCTCGTTCAGCCGGTCCTGATGATGCTCCTTCAACTCCCGAATCCGCTTTTTATGGTCGGTCATAAGACTCCGATGTCCGGGTAATACAAGATCGACATCCAGTGTGTAAACCTTGTCCAGACTTTTCAGGTAGGCGTTCAGGGTATTCGGCAAATCCGGCCAGCAGGTAATGTTGGGGGTGATATTGGAAAGGATATGATCACCGGAGAAGAGAATTTTCTTGCCCTTTTCGTAAAGGCACATGTGACCGGGAGAATGCCCGGGTGTTTCAATACATGTAAGGGAATAGTTTCCCGCATGGATGACGTCTCCTTCATTGACACCGGCAAAAACTATCGCCTTTTTTGAGCGGTACCGGTACCCCGGATGATCGTTCAGTGCCTTTTTTAATTCATCTTCAGGAAAACCGTTGGAATTTAGCAATGCAAAAAATTCCTGCTGTCGTTTTTCTATGCCACCGATGATGGAATTGAATATAGATGCTTCCCTGCTGCCGAAATATACGGTGGTGGTCTCTGTGATGAGATTTTCCACCAGTCCCAGATGATCGGCATGCAGATGGGTGATGAAAAAATCAGTCCGGTTCAAATCGACGCCCAGCTTTTCCAAGCTGGCGCGCATGGGGTGAAGGCACTCTTCTCGGTTCATTCCCGTATCGACGATCAAAGACCGGTCATGGCCTTTGATCAGGTAGGCGTTCAGTGCTTTCAGGGGGTTTTTGGGAAGCGGTATTTCTATTCGATAAAGGTCGGGAAAAAATTTTTCAAACATACATTGATCTCCAATCTTGAATCTCAAAGTCGTTGTTTACGGAAAGTCTAATACGGTGGGAGTTAATACCGAATGGGAGAAATGGTATTATCAAAAAGCCCTAACCCGATATAAAAGCCCGGCCCGACACCCCGGATATAAAGGAATAATGTCTGACCGGGCTTCCCTTTATTTTATTCTTCAACCGCCACGACACGGCAGGATGCTCCCCGGGCACCCTTAATCTTCATGGGCAATACGATCAGCTTAACCCTCGGTTTGCTGATTTCGCCGAGATTGCACATCGCGCCGATAAACATGACGTCTGCGGTATTTAAAACGTGCGGAGATTCAAAATCCGCATAGGCTTTTTCTTTGTTATAGCTCGCCAGATAGCGTCTTGCCTGATAGGACGGGAACGGGGGTCTCTCCCATGCGGGCTTAGACGACCATTCCGGCAATTGATATTTGTGGCCTTGTCCGAACGTGGAAACGTCAGATCCCACAAGATTGGAACCGTTTTCCTTCATGATCTCCACGAGCCTTATGGCCCCATCCTTGGAAAAGTAGGGTGTCTTTCGGGCATAGTCGTCTCCCAATTCGTACCACTTCTCACCATCGCCCCAGCCGGTGCTGATGATGACAGCATCACCTTTACGTAAATCCGCCCCTTTGAAGGCATTATCGATATCTTCGACCGTTAGTCCGTGTTCGGCTTCGGAAGGTGCATACAAAACCACCGTTTCTTTCATCACAAGGTCGTCAAGCGGCAGTTCATCGACCTTCGGTGCGGTCTTGTCCTGCATGGCGCGGATCATTATCCGGGTGCCCGTCTCCGTCTGCATGGTGACCATATGCAGCTCATACCCATGTTTTTCATCATCGGTAATTTTTTCGGTCTGAAAGGGTACATCCCAGGCCCACACGCTCCCGACGGGCATGTAGTCGTACAGCGGCAAGGTCAAATCGATAAATTTCATTAGTCGTCTCCTCTATCGGTTAGAATTTTGTGATGAATGTGGCGCAGACAATTGTTTATCAATATCATTAAACAATATTGCGATCAAGAACACACCTGAACCCAAATCCACCGCCTAATTTAATAAAATCCTTTACCAATAAGGGAATACAGTAATTTTGCCTGCATCTTAATATAAAAACGAAACGCATGAAACTGTTGATAAACAAGGTTTCCACGATTTTGATGGTGGATTTGGGTGAACACGGGCGACTGATAAATTGAGGAGCAGGAGGGAAATCGAAACGGCTGTTATCAGGCTACTTCATCAAAGGGAAACACCTGGTTAAGGTCCGATTGTTCTCCATCGGGCTTGATGGAACAGGTTTCATCAGAACATTCTTCCAAGAGATCGTCCTCTTCTATAGGTTCCTCTTCAACCGAAACCGCTATCCGTCTTCTCCGTCGCTTCTTATCTACAAATTCCATGTCGTTGAGGATGATTTCCATGGATGGATTCTTTTTGGATTTCAATACTTCAGAAACCGCATCCGCTATCTTTTCGGCAAATTTAATCGGCGGATACATATTCTGCGTGCGAAGCAGACCGATTAGCGCTTTCACCCCCCTCTTCTTTGCGGATGAGATGGTCTTCTTATCATATACCGCCTCATTAAGGAGGGAAAACCTATCCTGATCGTCTTCTACATATTCCATTAAGACCAACTCGTTGTTTTTATCTTTTTTTTCAACTATATATTTAAGTCTCATGGATCGCCTCCCGGTATTTGGAAACGAAATCTTCCGGGTCTATAACCCGTATCCCGATGGTCACCACTGGAAAATAAGATCTTGGCACTGTTTTTCAAGGGAAAAGAAGGGATTTACCCGAAAGTCTCAAAATTAGTATAAATTGATAAATATCAAAACCTTAAGGAAATTTTTCCCATGTTTGAAAAATCCGTTTATTCAGAGAGAAGAAAAAGACTCAAAAATGCAGTGGGTTCAGGAATTATCCTTTTTATTGGCAATAACGAAAGTCCCATAAACTACACCGACAACACCTACCCCTTTAGGCAGGACAGCACATTCTTATATTATTTCGGATTCAATCAAGCCGGGCTGGCCGGTTTGATCGATGTGGATGAAAATCGAGAAATTCTTTTCGGAAAAGACCCGACAATTCAAAGCCTCATCTGGACCGGTCCTAAACCTTCCCTCAGGGCATTGGCTCGAAAAATCGGTGTACGATTTACGAAAGATGTCGATTTTTTGAAAGAGGCCGTTGAAGAAAAAATCCGATCGGGCCGGCAACTCCACTATCTTCCGCCTTACCGGGCTGAAACAGCGGTTCAAATTTCAAAGATCACAGGAATCAAGATAGAAAGCCTGAATCATTATGCATCCATCCCGCTCATAAAAGCGGTGAGCCGCCAACGGACAATCAAAACCAATGCTGAAATCCGTGAAATCGAGATAGCCCTTGATCTGTCGTATAAAATGTACATGGATATTCTAAAGGGCATAAGGCCCTCCTTATATGAAAGGGATGTTGTCTCTATTATCGAATCCATCTCAGCAAGCCATGGAAGCCGCACCTCATTTCCCACCATCGCCACCGTTCATGGCGAAACCCTTCACAACCCGCACCACGGAAACCGATTGCAGAAAGGCAAGCTGCTTCTCATCGATGCCGGATTGGAATCGCCGGAGCTTTATGCTTCGGATATCACACGAACATTTCCGGTAAGCGGCCGATTCACACCCATGCAAAAGGAAATCTACGAAATCGTCCTCGAAGCCCAAAATACAGGCATCCGGTCCATCAAGCCGGGGGTCACCTATCGAAGTGTCCATTTGAAAGCAGCGAAAAAGATTGCATCCGGTCTCAAATCAATGGGCATCCTGAAGGGAAACGTCAATGATGCCGTCCGCAAGGGCGCCCATGCCCTTTTCTTTCCCTGCGGCATCGGGCACTTGCTGGGGTTGGACGTGCACGATATGGAAAACTTGGGTGAAGATCTTGTGGGATATGATGATACGATAAAACGCAGCAAACAATTCGGACTCAGCGCATTGAGGTTTGCTAAACCAATGAAACCCGGAATGGTCTTAACTGTGGAGCCCGGGATTTACTTTATCCCAAAGCTCATGGATCAGTGGAAAGCGGAAAAGATATGTGACCGGTTCATTAACTATCCCCTTTTGGAAAAATTCAAATCATTCGGGGGGATTCGCATTGAAGACGACTTAGTGGTGACGAAAAACGGCTGCCGTTTGCTGGGAAAATCGATACCCAAAACAGTGGATGATATCGAAACCATCATGGGAGGGTGAATGGAAATCGTACCGGCTTCAGAAGTGGCCGAGCAGATGAGAGTCGCCTGCGAGCGGTTTTTAGAAACCTTAGGTCCCGATGGCCGCCGAAAAGCGGTATTCGACTTTTGGACATCTGAACGGCAGCGATGGCATTATGTGCCCAGGGAGATGTTTGACCGGAAGGGCCTTTGTCTTAAGGAAATGAACGATAAACAAAGAGATGCGGCATTTATCCTGCTTGCCAGCGGGTTGAGTCGAACCGGCTTTCAAAAAGCAAAGAATATAATGGTGCATGAATCCATACTCGGAAGACTCGAAAAATCGATGGGATTTTCCAGGCTCGTGCGGGATCCGGAACTATACTTTTTTACCGTTTTCGGGGAACCATCGACCAAAACCCCATGGGGCTGGCGTGCAGAAGGGCACCACCTCTCACTCCACTATACTGTAATAAACTGGGAGATGTTTTCTCCTTACCCGTTCTTTTTCGGAGCCAATCCGGCCACGGTTCACCATGGCCCTGAAAAAGGGCTCAGGATTCTGTCTGAAGAAGAAGATATCGCCCGAAATCTGCTTCACAGTTTTAATGAAGATCAGAAATCGCAAACCGTTATCAGCCTTGAGGCCCCCTCGGATATTATCACCCGGGCTGAACCGAAAGTCGAACTAAAGAATGCCGAAGGCCTGGCAGCGGAGTCCATGACAACCGGGCAGCGGGAGATGCTTGTTGATCTGCTGCATGTTTACATAAACCGGTTGCCGGCGAAACTGGCCGAAACTGAATTTCAGAAACTGGAGGCACATGAAATCAACCCGATCCACTTTGCCTGGGCAGGATCGGATGAACAGGGCAAGCCGCACTATTATCGGCTCCACGGTCCATCCTTTTTAACGGAATACGATAATACCCAGAACAATGCCAATCACATCCATTCCGTGTGGCGGCATTTGGAAAACGATTTTGGAGATGATTTTTTAAAAATTCATTATAAGCAAGGGCATCACAAGCGTTGAAAATCGGTTCCACGCCGAATGAACGATTGTGCCTAGATCTATTCTTTGTTCCGCACATGAATATTTATTGACACTTTAGACCTATTAAACTAAACTAACTAAACTAATTTAACGCATTACATAATGGAGAATAAAAGAGATGCGAACATTGAATATTCACGAAGCCAAAACAAAGCTTTCGGCGGTATTGATAGATGTTGAACAAAAAGGCGAAAGCTTTTTGATTTGCCGCAACGGTAAACCCATCGCCAAGCTCATACCTCATAAAAAGCAGAATCGTCTTAAATACCATCCGGTTTTGAGTAAATTCCAAATAAACTACGATCCCACAGAAGAGCTTTCTACAGATGAATGGGGAGAAATTGAATGATACTATTGGATACCTGTGCGCTTTTATGGCTTGCACAAGATCAAAAAAAGATGAGCCGATTAACGCTTCAAAAAATAAGCAACGCGCCAGTAGTATCTGTTTCAGCGATTACCGGATTTGAAATTGGATTGAAGTACAGGGGTGGAAAATTGCACCTCCCTGCCCCACCATGGGAATGGTTTGAAGGTATTATATCTCACCATGATATCTCTGTTTTGGATTTAGGCATCGGCATTTGCATCAAAGCCTCCGAATTGCCCCCGATTCATAAGGATCCATGCGATCGTTTCATCATAGCTACAGCTCTATTAAATTCAATCCCGATTGTAACAGCCGATGAACGGTTTGCAGATTATGGTGTAAAGGTCCTCATGTAAAGAAAGCCTTTAAAAAATCCGGATAGCAAGGGGTTTAAATGAAACAGAATATTGTAATCCATAAGGAAGCCTCCCTGTGATACCACGCAACCCAACCAGCTCAGGAGGATAGATTATGCCCATCATGTCCACCTACATGCGTGCCTTTAATACCCGGAGATTGGACCCATATCCTGTGGAAAGCGTAAAACGAACCGATCGTCCCACAACCATTGTTAATGAAGACAAAGTTCCACGAGTGGATGAACGGGAAAGCGGTTTCAACAGAGCATTACGGGGGGATTTCGGCCCTCACCTTCAGAAAGAACGATACCGGTTTGTATCGAAACACCCGCTGTCCGGAGCGTTGGGGCAGATGCAGTTTGATCTGGTCAACTATGTGGACGGGGAAGCCGCTCCGAATATGGCCCCGCTGCCGGATGATCCACAGCTCATGGCAAGGCACATAAAGGAGACTGCCTATTTTTTAAGATCAGATCTGGTGGGCATCTGTGAATTACCAACCTATGCGGTCTACAGCCACAGAATGGCCACAGGCGAGCCTGTTGAATTGAATCATAAATACGCCATCGCCATTGTGGTCGACCAGGATTGGAAAACAGCCGAAGCCACAGTGGGAAACGACTGGATCAGCAACTCCATGAGCTTTTTGTCCTATTCCACTTCAGGGTTCATCGCATGTATTTTGGCGGATTACATCCGAAGGCTCGGATATGCGGCCCGGGCGCATCATGCAAGGGATTACCTGGTGACGGTCCCGCCGATATTGCTGAAAGCCGGTATCGGCGAGATGTGCCGCATCGGAGACATTGTACTCAACCCTTTTCTCGGACCGAGATTCAAGGCTTCGGTGGTGACCACTGATCTCCCCCTGGCTGTGGATCAGCCCATCGATTTCGGCCTCCAGGATTTCTGCAGCAAATGCGGAAAATGCGCCCAGTACTGTCCCTCTGCAGCCATCAGCTTCGATGACAAGGTCATGCTCAACGGGTATGAAAAATGGCCCAACGATGTGGATAAATGTACCAAGCAGCGGGTGGGTAACAAAACAGGCTCAGGCTGCGGGGTGTGTGTGGTCGTCTGCCCCTGGAACAAACCGTTTACCCCCTTTCATCGATTCGTGCGATGGACCATCAGAAACATTCCCGCCTTTAACCGGTTCGCGGTCTGGGGAGACGACCTCATGGGGTATGGAAAGCCGAAGCTTGAAAACAAGTGGTGGTTTGATCTGGAAGATGTGGACGGTGAGTTGGAGATTCCCTCTCATGCAGGGTCCAGAGGGAACAACAAGCCAAACTAGTTTTCTAATGGATGTGTCATTTATCCAGTTTGTTGTCGATTTCATGCATAATATTCCTGAAATTAAAAACAAACGTATCGCCGGTTTTTGATATTTTAATGTCGCCACTTCCATATGCCGGAGATATCGACATATCTTCACCATCCCAGATCAGTACGAAATACACCGGGAACGTGGAGGGCTTACGACCGGGCTTAAGTTTAAATTTCCGTTTCTTGCTCTCAGCCGTCGATTTCTTCGGATCAAATCCACTCACAACCTTTACGAATACGGCAGCCTGTTTTCTCGATATCCCGCTGTCGAGAAGATGCTTAAACAGACGAATAAGATAAATGTCCCACCGCTCAAAAAACTTTTTCTTGCCGCGCCCAAACCGATATTGAATGGACGGCGTGACAAATCCTCGCTTCAACCAATCCTGAAACCGCTCCATCTTCAAATCGAGGATTTTTACAACATCGAATGTAGTGTAGTAACCATCTAATTTCATGATGAAATCCTTATCGTATTATATGTACAATAGCAAGACTGTACGTAGTTTTCAACGATACTTATTTAACGGGTCAGAACCCACGCCCCATAAGCGCTAATAACCCCATACCGCCAATTGTCTTCCTTACGAAAGTATGACATGGTCTTTGCTTCGCACTGGCTGACACCAGGCGGTAGAAGGAATTACACATACAAACCTTGATTTTAGGAGCTTCAGTACCGGGCGGTTAAATGAAGGCTGAAATGGAAAAAGATGCCAGAATAAATCTTGTGAACATGTTCATCGGTAATTTCGCCCTGATGTTCGGCTTTAGTCTGTGGCGGAATTTGTTTAACAATTTCGCCGTTGAGCAGATCGGTGTTACGGCAACACAAATCGGAGTCATCCATGCGATCCGGGAACTGCCGGGACTGATGGGGTTTGTTGTCGCACTGATTGTCATGCTGATCGCCGAGGTCCGGCTCACGTTTTTAAGCGTGGCGCTGATGGGGTTTGGATTGGCCCTAACCGGTTTTGTACAGCGTTTTTGGGGCCTTGCGGCAACCTGTTTTCTGATGAGTATCGGCTTTCACTTTTTTTATCCGCTGCGAACATCCATCACCTTAAAGCTTTTGGATAGCAACAGCGCCGCCCATACCCTTGCGCGCTATCGCAGTCATGCTCAACTGGCAGGAGCCGTTACCACCGGGATGGTCACCGTGGCGTTTTGGCTCATCGACTGGCTTCATCTGAATATCAAGATGCAACATTTTTTCTTGATCAGCGGAATTGCCGTGATGCTTGTGGGTATTTACCTCACCTTCACCAATGATCCGGCCCTGGTCACGACTTCAGAAAAGAAGCTCCACTATAAGAAGCGCTATTGGCTGTACCATGTTCTCCAGTTTCTATCCGGAACCAGGCGTCATATATTCACCACATTCGCCATTTTTCTATTAGTAAAGGTATACCAGGTGAGTGTAAAGGAGATTACGCTGCTGATATTCATTAACAGTATCCTGTCGTATTTTGTTTTTAAAAAAGCCGGTAACATCATCAACTATTTTGGAGAGCGCTCCGTCCTGATCACGCTCTATATCTTGCTCATCGGCATTTTCACCGGATATGCTTATATCGACAATCTGTGGCTGTTGTTTTTATTCTTCATCACCGACCACATCCTCTTCGGCTTCAATATGGCTCTGGATACATATCTCAAAAAAACCGCACTTCCGGCCGATATCACCAGCAATATCTCAGCCGGGGTAACCATTAACCATATATCCGCGATTTTTATTCCCGTTATCGGCGGCGTGGTGTGGGATGTGTTCGGTTTCGAGGTCACATTCATTTTCGGGGCGGCTGTGGCGTTTATAAGCTTTCTTTTCTGCCTGATGCTCCAGCGCCATCCTGAGTCGCCTGATGTGATGGTTCCATCCGAATCAGGCAGTTAGTGTACCTGGTTATCTACAAAAGCCAAGCGACTGATGGGGAGAGGCTTTGGAGGTGAGCCGATTGTATTCACTTGGGCTTTCTGGATATCGAGATTAGTGTATCTCTCCAAATGGGATATGGAAGGAATCGAGTAAATCCAAGGGTCAGAATCTATTAAGAACCGAATTGAGAATGTCGGGACGGTTTGTGATAATGCCGTCAACCCCCATTTTCATCAGGCGAATCATGTCATCTCTACGGTCAACCGTCCACACGAAAACCTTTCTGCCTAAACGATGCGCTTCTTCTAATTCATGGATCATCACCTGATTGTGCCTGGGAGCCCAATAGCGACCGCCGGCAGCCTTGATCAAACGGGGTATTGAACCATCATAATCGTCGATGTCCAAACCGGCAGTCCATGGCGAAGGACCGGACATTCCGATCCGGATGGTGTTGTGCCGCATGGAGATTGAAGACAAAAAAACCTGGTGGATGCCCGGTGCGGTTTTTTGAATATGAAGGAGGGGTCGCCAGTCAAATGAGAGTATAAGGGCACGGTCGGAAACGTTTTCCTCGCGCAGAATCTTCACAACCGCATCGGCCACAACTTCAGGTGGTGGCGTCATTTCCGGTTTTTCGGGTGATGTCTTGATTTCGATACAGAGCCGGGTCTTTACCCCCGGTCTTCTTTTCAGCAACTGAATCACTTCTTTTAATGTGGGAATACGTTCTCCGTCCATTGGTTGCTGTTTGGGGTATCGGCGCGCATATGATGTGAAAGGTTTCAAGCGGCCGATATCGTATGTTTTCAATTCAGCTAAGGTAAGCTCTTTTATTGAAGGCCTCGATCCTTTCTTCACCCATTTGCCGTTTGGTGTGCGGGCGATTTCCGGTTTCAACCGATAATCGTGATGAACAACAAGTTTCCTGTCTGCCGTCATCAGAACGTCGAGTTCGATCCCGTCCACACCCATATCCAGCACCTTTTTAAAAGCCGATAATGTATTTTCAGGTAAAAGTCCGGCCGCTCCCCGATGCCCGATTACCAGAAACGTGTCTGTTGACGAAGAGACGTTTTTCTTTGAGGTAGGGCCTGCAACGGCTTGACCGACCGTGACGGCTAACAAGAATGCAAATACGATATTTAGTTTTATGAAAAAATGGTATAGTTTAACCGTCGATTTCTTCATTTATTCTTTTTACCCAGATGGTTGACATTCCAAAATTTTCTACATGAAAACAGGACAATAATATGATAGCATCCGGTGGTGTGAATACACAATCTCTATGCGCACGAGTCGACTCGTTTTGATGTTTACACATAATTTATTTAGGGAACATTATGGATACTACCCTTAAACAGGTCGCCAAGGAAGCCGGCGTATCGCATACGACAGTATCCCTGGTTATCAATAACGCAGCAGGCGCGAGAGTGAGCCCAAAAACAAGGGAACGTGTTCTTGAGGCCATTCGAAAACTAGACTACAATCCCAATCTCACCGCCAAGAGACTTGCATCAGGTAAAACCAATTGCATCGGGTTATATACACCTTTTGAAATTCCCATATTTCGTAATTATACATTTATGGAAATGATTACAGGTATTCAGGATGTACTGAGTGAAAGGGGCATTGATCTGGTTTTATTTTCCGGGGGCAGAAAATTATATCGAAATCGGCCCGTCAGTCAGATTGTGAAACAAAATACGGTCGATGGCTTGATAATATTTAATACACGCTATACGAGCCAACGTTTTATTAACGATTATATCAAAAGCTTAAATAAACTAAAATTCAATTATGTTAGTATAAATTATTATTGGGGGAATGAAAAAATCAAATATGTCGGAATTAATTATGAGAAGGATGCACATGATGCGGTTAATTATTTAACTTCCTTAGGCCATAGAAATGTTGCCGTGATCGCCGGAACACAGGACGCAACCGTAAATATGAGAATCATAAGAGGATATAGGGGGGCGCTTGAGGATGGTGAAATCAATATTGACGATGGCATGATAGAATATGCGGACTATGATTATGATATGGCATATGAAAAAACCCGTAAAATCATCAAGAACTACCCTGCAGTAACTTCTTTTTTTATTGGGGGATTCGAAATGGTCCCGGCTTGTTTAAAAGCCGTTAAGGACTCGGGCCTTAGAGTTCCCAAAGATATTTCCATCGTATGTTATATTGATAATGAAATAATGCCTCTTCTGGATCCCCCCATAACATCGATCAAGTGGCCATACTATGAGATGGGTAAAACGGCTGCGGAGTTACTGTTCGGAAATCCTATGGATAAAAAAAGAGTGTTATTTGAAACTGAAATGATTATTCGAGGTTCAACATCAAGAAAAAAGTATTAATGATCGGTCACAGGGGTGCCGCAGGACTTTACCCGGAAAATACCCTTTCCGGATTTAAGCGGGCACTGGATATCGGCGTGGACGGAATTGAGCTGGATGTTATGACATCGGCCGATGGTATGCTTTGTGTCCATCACGATTATCGACTTAATCCGGAAATAACCCGAACATCCGACAAGCAGTGGCTCAACAACCGATCGCACATACCGATCAAAAACATGACGGTTGAGGAGCTTCAGACATACGACGTCGGAAGGCTAAAACCGCATACGAAATATGCCGAAAAATATCCGGACCAGCAAGCAATAGATGGAGAGAAAATTCCGGTTTTACGTGACGTGATCGCGTTATTAAAAGAACGAAGCGTCCATCAAACGAAACTGTGGATAGAGATAAAAACATCACCGGAGCAACCCGATTTAACACCACCGCCTGAAACGATTGTAAGACAAGTTTTGAAAATTCTACGTGATGAAAACTTCGAGGCGCAGACCTCGGTGCTGTCGTTCAATTGGACCATCCTGGCCCTTGTAAGAAAAATGGCGCCTCAGATTCCAACCGCATATCTCTCCGTTACCACCGAATGGCTCGACAACATCAAGATAGGACAGCCCGGTCCTTCACCCTGGACTGCCGGCATCGATGTTAATGATTATCACGGATCGATTCCGCACAGCATTCACGCGGCGGGGGGCAAAATCTGGTGGGCATGGTTTAAAACGCTCACAAAAGAAGAGGTCCAAACGGCACATGATCTTGGGTTAAAGGTATTTGCGTGGTATGTTGATTTTGAACGAGACATGGAAAAAATTTTAAAAATGGGTGTGGACGGCCTCATCACAAACCGCCCGGATCGCGCAAAACGGTTACTGAATCAGGCATAGATTCTTTCTATAAGGCACGAAGAAGAAAATAAAAAATTTATATCTTTGTGTCTTTGTGACTTTGTGGCAATTTGTTTTTAGGCCTTTTACCGGATTGTCCGGTTTAGGGAGGAAGGTGCAAAAATGATGGTCGAGAACAGACCGCTTAGAACCATCCTAACCCATGCGATTCTGGTCATGGGCATCATCATCATCGTCTTTCCCATCTATATTACCCTAGTCGCTTCGAGTCACGAAAGAAAGGAAATCGCGACGACCGTGCAGCCGTGGTTCGGCGATCATCTCATTCAGAACTACACGACCATTATCAAGACCGGCAAGAAAACGGCGGGCGGTGTTCCGGTTGGGTTTATGATGGTGAACAGCTTGATTATGGCGGTCGGCATCGTTGTCGGCAAAATTACGATTTCGATTATCTCGGCCTATGCCATCGTCTATTTTCGCTTTCCGTTAAGGATGTTTTTTTTCTGGATGATATTTATGACCCTGATGCTGCCGGTGGAGGTGCGCATCCTGCCCACGTACAAAGTGGTGGCCGATCTGGGCCTGCTGAACACCTATACAGGGCTCACTCTCCCCCTGATTGCCTCGGCAACCGCTACTTTTCTGTTCCGCCAATTCTTCATGACGGTGCCGGACGAGATGATCGAGGCCGCCCGCGTGGACGGGGCGGGTCCGATTCGGTTCTTTCTGACCATCCTGCTACCCTTGTCGCGGACGAACATCGCGGCCCTGACGGTGATCCTCTTTATTTACGGCTGGAACCAGTATCTGTGGCCGCTTTTGATAACGACGGAGCCGGGCATGTCTACCATCGTCATGCATATCCGACGTATGACCTTTGTTGCCGACGCAATACCGGAATGGAACCTGACAATGGCGACTGCGATTCTGGCCATGCTGCCGCCGGTTGCGGTGGTTGTCGTCATGCAGCGTCTGTTTGTCAAGGGGCTGGTGGAAACGGAAAAATAAATTGATGAACAAATTAATTAATGAAATCCAAAAAGAAATCATAGAATTTACACAAGAGATGATAAAAATACCATCCTTTACCGGTGAGGAAGGGGAACTGGCAAAAGTTATTCTAAAGAAACTTAAAGAGTTCGACCTAGACGATGCTTTTATTGATGGTATTGGAAATGTCGTGGCTGTGATTCACGGGCAAGAAAACGGACCTAATATTCTTCTGAATGGGCATCTCGACGTGGTGCCGGTTGGTGATATTGATAATTGGTATCCGTATGACCCTTTTGGCGCCGAAATTGATAATCAAGGCAATATCCACGGAAGAGGTGCGGCGGATCTAAAAGGGGGGCTTTCCGTCCAGTTGTATTTAATGAAATTATTAAAATTGCTACAAGACAGGGGGGCTTCTTTCAAGGGAAATCTGATTTTTTCCGCCGTCGTGCATGAAGAAGCGGCGCAGATGTTCGGCATTGAGTTTTTATGCAAAAAAACATTTCCTGATAAACAGCTTAGCTGCGATCTAGTCTTTTTATGCGAGCCTACCGACCTCGATGTTGTGCTGGGGCAGAGGGGAAAGGTGGAGATTGTCGTAAAAACCAAAGGCCGAACGGCTCATTCTTCGATTCCCCAGGCAGGCATCAATGCGCTAGAGAAGATGATGCCTGTCCTTGATCATATATTTAATAAAATGAATAACAATATGAACAAACATCCATTGCTGGGTAACGGCTCTATTACGGTAACGAATTTAGTGTGCAAGCCAGGGGCTTTGAGTATCATTCCGGATGAATGCGAAATTTCAATCGATCGAAGATATGTGCTCGGTGAGACGGTAGAAAACCTTTTGGTAGAGTTTGAACATTTATTTACGGAGATCAATAAAGAGGATCCCCAGTTTAAGGCCAGCGTTTGTGCCAGAAAATCGGTTGAAAAATCATATACCGGCTATGAAAAGGAGGTTTTTAAATATCACCCGCCGTGGATTACCGATGAAAACCACCCACTTGTCCTGAAGACAATTGAGGCGTTAAAAAAAGTGGGGCAAAATCCGAAAATTAAATACTGGAAATTTGGCACGGATGGCAGCATGACGGCTTCGTTGATGGGAATTCCCACAATCGGTTATTCAGGAACAGAAGAACGCTTTGCCCATACATCCGGAGAAATGGTTAATATCGAAATGATGATGCGATCTTTTGAAGGTTACGTTACAATTATTTCAGAACTGCTTGAGTTGGAAATAGAACCGCTTGAAGGTGGAGTAAGATCATAAAGCGACACTTTTGACAGATAAGGACAGGTTGACAATCCCATGCAAAAAATTAAAAGGGGTTGACAAAGATTAGACAATATGAACTATACTTTTTTAGTATGTTTAACGCTAAACCTGTCCTGAGTCCATTAAGCCGCTGAATTCGATAAAATCGTTTCTTTGAGAAAAACCAGGCGATAAATCCGGTCGAGTTTTTCGATTGATAAGTATCATGTTCCGACCAACCAAAAGGATGGTGTCTACAAGTGGTCGAAAACCGTCCCCTGCAAAACGTCCTGACACATGGAATGCTGGTCCTCGGTATCGTCATCGTTATCTTCCCCATTTACATCGCTTTTGTCGCCTCAACGCACGAGGTTGACGACACCCTGGGAACAGTCCATGGCTGGTTCGGCAGTGAACTGGTTGAGAACTACTCGAGAGTGTTAAAGCATGGCAAGGCCGATTCGGTTAGTCTTCCGGTAAGTCTGATGATGTGGAACAGTTTTATCATGTCAATGGGCATCGTCTTTGGTAAGATCTCCATATCCATCCTCTCCGCCTATGCCATCGTCTATTTTCGCTTTCCGTTGAGAAAGTTCTTTTTCTGGATTATCTTTATGACCCTGATGCTGCCGGTGGAGGTGCGCATCCTGCCGACATACAAAGTCGTGGCTGACCTTGGGCTTCTCAATTCTTATACTGGGCTGGTCCTTCCTTTGATCGCTTCGGCAACAGCCACCTTTCTGTTTCGCCAGTTTTATCTGACGGTGCCCGATGAACTGGCCGAGGCGGCACGCGTAGATGGTGCGGGGCCTGTCCGTTTCTTCTTCGACATCCTACTCCCCCTTTCACGCACCAATATCGCCGCGCTTTTCGTCATCCTTTTTATTTATGGCTGGAATCAATATCTCTGGCCGCTTTTGATCACCACGGATGTTGATATGACCACGATCGTCATGGCAACGACACAGATGCTGAGTGTCATGGATGGAATTCCGGATTGGAGTAATGTAATGGCCACCGCCATACTGGCCCTGCTTCCGCCGGTTGCGGTAGTCCTTGTCATGCAGCGCCTGTTTGTCAAGGGGCTGGTGGAAACGGAGAAATAAATCAAGCCCGTTTTTACGCTTAAAGTGTGACAAGGCTCAAGATAAATTAACCCTGAACCCGTGAACGCCTCAGGACAAAAAAGTGGTTGACAATGATAGGAGTTTGTGGTTTTAGATTAGTATTAGTTTACCGCTAAACTCTTTCTTGTTTGACGATTAAAAGTATCAGTTCAGGCAACTTAAAAGGAAAGGTGCAGATCTGATGGTTGAAAGTCGTCCCTTGCAAAACATCCTGACCCACGGGACTCTCATCTTGAGTATTGCCGTGGTTACATTTCCGATCTACATTGCCCTGGTCGCTTCAACGCATGCTGCGAATGATGTGATGGACGATATCTCCGACTGGAATATCAACATGGCGACTGCCATATTGGCCTTGCTTCCACCCATAGTCGTGGTTGTGGTTATGCAGTACCAGTTTGTTAAAGGCTTAATAGAAACGGAGAAATAGCAAAAGGGTTATTTCCTGTTTCAAATTATTAACATTGATGGTTTTGCAGAAAATCATGGGTAAGAATAATAGCCATGAACGGTTCGGGATACATTTCATAATATTAGCCGTTTACCATGGCCGAAATTTTTATTTCCGCTTTTTTCGAGACCATCAATACTATCAGCGAAAGGAGGCTTTCAAATGAAAAGAAGTTTAGTATTGTTAGCTGTTTGTGTATTGGGGTTTAGTATCGCCGCCGGCAGCGCGCAGGCTGCCACGGAAATTCAGTGGTGGCACGCCATGGGCGGTGTCCTTGGCAACCGGGTCAATGACATATGCGCCGGTTTTAACGCCAGTCAGTCGAAATATGTCGTAAAACCGGTATACAAGGGCAACTATACCGAAACCATGACGGCTGCCGTGGCCGCTTTCCGTTCCGGCAAGGGGCCGCATATCGTTCAGGTATTTGAAGTGGGTACCGCGACCATGATGGCAGCCAAGGGCGCCGTCTATCCGGTGCATGAATTGATGGCCGACGCTGGCGAGCCTTTCGACGAAAGCCGGTATCTTTCCTCGGTTATCGGTTATTACACCACAACCGACGGGAAGCTGCTGTCGATGCCGTTTAACAGTTCCACTCCGGTAGTCTTTTGGAACAAAGAAGCCTTCAAGAAAGTCGGCCTCACCGAGCCGCCCAAAACCTGGGAAGAATTGGAAACTTTTAGCAAAAAGATGATCGCGGCCGGTGTCGTTGAATACGGTTTCACCACCGGTTGGCAGTCATGGGTGCAGCTTGAGAACTTTAGCGCCTGGCACAACGTTCCTTTTGCCACAAAGGAAAACGGGTTTGCCGGATTGGATACCGAGTTTGCCTTAAACAGCCCGTTGCATGTAAAACACATCCAGCAGTTGGCGGATTGGCAGAAGGATAAGATCTTCGTGTACGGCGGTCGGAGAGGCGACGGCAACCCGTTGTTTTCGGAAGGCAGGGCGGCCATGTTGATGAATTCATCGGCTTATTACGGCGGACTGCTGAAAGCCGCCAAATTTGAATTCGGCACCAGCAAACTCCCCTACTGGTCGGATGTCAAAGGCGCACCACAAAACAGCATCATCGGCGGGGCCACCCTGTGGGTGCTCAAAGGAAGAGATAAAGCCGATTACGCCGGCGTTGCCAAGTTCATGACCTACATGTCCGATGTATTTGTCCAGGCCTTCTGGCATCAGAACACCGGCTATGTTCCGATTACCAACGCCGCCTATGAGTTGACTAAGGCCACCGGTTACTATGAAAAGAACGAGGGCCGGGATGTTGCCGTCATCCAGATGAGCGGTAAGCCGACGGCCAATTCGAAAGGTCTGCGCCTGGGCAGCTTTGTGCAGATCCGCGACATTATCAACGAAGAACTCGAGGCTATCTGGGCCGGAAAGAAAACTGCCAAACAGGGCCTCGATGACGCGGCTGCTCGGGGAAATAAATTGCTTCGCAAGTTCGAGCGGGCCAATAAATAACATCCATTGCAGTATAGAACCGGGGCCGCC
>CAYSUA010000009.1:20596-26006 GCA_964433795.1 uncultured Desulfobacteraceae bacterium
CGGCATACGAGATATATCAGTGTGACTGGAGTTCAGACGTGGCTCTTCCGATCTAAATTGCCGGCGGCTCCGGGTTTTTTTAAAATTCTTTTATAATGGGTTTTGCAAATGGAAAAACGCGTCGTATTTAAAAATCGATGGTTGCCCTACTTATTAGTGACGCCCCAGATCGCCATTACCCTGGTGTTTTTCATCTGGCCGGCGAGCCAGGCACTCAAGCAGTCATTTTTTATTGAGGATGCCTTTGGGCTGAGCTCCGAGTTTGTCTGGTTCGAAAATTTCATCGAACTGTTCTCCGATCCGCACTATTTAAGCTCTCTTTATACCACTATTATCTTTAGCACTTGCACAGCCTTCCTCGCGCTATCGCTTGCGTTGCTCCTGGCCGTGATGGCCGACAGTGTAATAAAAGGGGCTGCGGTCTATAAGGCCGCCCTCCTCTGGCCCTATGCGGTGGCCCCGGCGGTGGCCGGCGTATTGTGGCTTTTTTTATTCAGCCCGACCAACGGAATCCTGGCGCTGACCCTCAAGTCGCTCGGCTACAACTGGAACCATGTCCTAAAGGGGGGACAGGCCATGGTGCTGGTCGTGATCGCAGCTTCATGGAAGCAGATTGCCTACAATTTCCTGTTTTTTCTGGCAGGTCTGCAAATGATTCCCAAGTCCCTGATCGAAGCTGCGGCCATTGACGGTGCCAGGCCGGCCAAAAGATTCTGGACTATCGTCTTTCCGCTGCTGACGCCCACCACTTTTTTTCTCCTCGTGGTCAATGTGGTCTACGCCTTTTTCGATACATTCGGTATCATCCATGCCGTAACCCAGGGCGGACCCTATAAGGCGACGGAGATCCTGGTTTACAAGGTTTACGCCGACGGCTTCATCGGGCTCGATCTTGGCGGTTCGGCAGCCCAATCGGTGGTTCTGATGGCGATTGTCGTAACACTCACCGTAATTCAGTTCCGCTACCTTGAAAGGAGGGTGCAGTACTGATGGTTGAAAATCGTCCTTTTTTCACAGTTCTGACCCACATCGTAATGATTCTGGGAATAGCCATCGTCCTCTTTCCGATCTACATCACCTTTGTCGCATCAACCCATGAGGCCAGGGATGTGCTGTCTACCGTCCAGGGCTGGTTCGGCGACAATTTGATCGACAATTACACAACGATAATAAAAGCGGGTAAAGAGACGACCGGCGGCATACCTGTCGGCGTCATGATGTGGAACAGCTTTATTATGGCCATAGGTATCGTCTTCGGCAAGATCTCCATTTCCATCATCTCCGCCTATGCCATAGTCTATTTCCGCTTTCGGTTCAGAATGTTCTTTTTCTGGATTATTTTTATGACCCTGATGCTGCCGGTGGAGGTACGCATTTTACCCACCTACCACGTGGTGGCCAGCCTGGGTCTGTTGAATACTTATACAGGATTGACCTTGCCGTTGATCGCTTCTGCCACGGCCACTTTTCTTTTCCGGCAATTTTTTCTAACCGTTCCCGACGAACTAACCGAGGCTGCACGGGTTGACGGTGCGGGACCCATCCGTTTTTTCTTCGATGTACTGCTGCCCCTGTCTCGAACCAATATTGCGGCCCTATGTGTGATCCTCTTTATTTATGGCTGGAACCAATATCTATGGCCGCTTTTGATAACCACTGAAAAAAACATGACCACTATCGTCATGGGCATTCAGGCCATGCTCTATGTGCCTGATAGCATCAACGAGTGGAATTTGACCATGGCGACTGCAATTCTAGCCATGGTGCCGCCGGTGATTGTAATTCTGGCAATGCAGCGCCAGTTTGTGAAAGGTTTAATCGAAACTGAGAAGTAGGAGTATTTTTATGGCCAATGTAACCTTAAAGGATGTTTATAAATCATTCGGAAAAAGTGAAGTCATTCATGGGATCAGCTGTGACATTAAAGACGGGGAGTTCGTTGCTATATTGGGCCCCTCCGGCTGCGGCAAATCCACGGCCCTGCGCATGATTGCCGGCCTTGAGGTCATAACAAAAGGAGAGATCGGCATTGATGGGAAGATCGTGAATGAGTTGGAGCCGGCAGACCGGGACATTGCCATGGTGTTCCAGAATTATGCCCTGTACCCGCACATGACCGTTTTTAACAACATGGCGTATGGGTTGAAAATTCGTCGAATGCCGAAAGCGGAGATCGAAAAAAGAGTCCAAGCCGCTGCAGAGATCCTTGAACTTGCTGAATTCCTGGATCGAAAGCCTCGACAGCTTTCAGGCGGGCAGCGCCAGCGTGTTGCCATGGGCAGATGTATTGTCCGTGAGCCTAAAGTTTTCCTGTTCGATGAACCGCTGAGCAACCTCGACGCCAAACTGCGGGTCCAAATGCGCCTGGAGCTTAGGAATCTTCACGAAAACCTGGGAATCACCAGCATTTATGTTACCCACGACCAGGTTGAAGCCATGACGCTTGGGGATCGGTTGATCATTTTGGATGATGGTTATGTGGAACAGATCGGCTCACCGCTTGAAGTATATGAACACCCGTCTACTTTATTTGTCGCAGGTTTTATCGGTTCGCCGTCAATGAATTTTTTCGATGCCGGAGTAAGCGGTGACGGCCGCCAGGTTGAAATTCAGGGGTCTGATCGCATTCCCCTTCACAACGGCGCTATGCCCGGCTATGGAGGAAAAAAAGTCACCCTGGGAATTCGACCCGAACATTTTAAACTCACCGAGGAAAGAGACGCTTCGATGCATCTCGTTGTGAATCATGTTGAAACACTCGGCGCAGATACGCTGGTCCATGGGCATTTGGGAGACGAGAAAAACGCTTCCCTCACAACGGTTCGTCTTCCGGATATCCATCATTTTAAAAAAGGTACGGTCTTGCCGCTGAGTGTCCCCTCTAAAAAACTGCATCTCTTTGATAAGGACAGCGGTAAACGTATCGAGGATGAGTGAAAAAGGAATTCCTATCTATCTTTGGGCGCCAAATCGATTCGGAGAGAAATCCTGTCACATCATATCGTTGCTTCCATCTCGGTTGATATCCTGAAAGAATAGAACTCCTGTTATGAATGAAATGTTTGAAACAAGATATATCCCATAAAGTTTAGCGTTAAACTTTATTTATTGTAACCGTTCACGGGTTCAAAAATTCAGAGTTCACCTGTGAACGCCTACATAGAATTACGGGGGTAAGGAGGAGAGGATGTATCATAATTTAATCGAAGCAATGGAGAGAGCAATCCGAGAAGTTAAAAAATGGCCTGATAAGCGCGTTCAAATATTCCACCACAATGATGCCGATGGACTCAGCTCAGGGGCTATTCTTGAAAAGACATTTAAACGGCAAGGATTCGAGGTTCATCGACTTTCTCTGGAAAAGCCGTATCCGGCCGTGCTGAAAAAGATTTACGAAAAGGACGAAAGAATTATTATCTTTACAGATTTTGCAGGCAGAATTGCACCCCTACTTTCTGAATTGAACAGGGGGCGGAACCTGACACTGATTCTTGATCATCATGTTGCAGAAGCCTCAACCGATTCGAAAGTCCACAACCTGGATCCGGATCTCTTCGGTCTGAAAGGGGATAGGGACATTTCAGCTTCAACGACCTGTTATCTTTTCGCCGCCACCTTTGATCAGGCCAACCGTGACATGGCCCATATCGCTGCCATTGGGGCGGTGGGAGACGGGTTTTTTGTAGACGGCCGACTGGTGAGCGTAAACCGGGAAGCGGCAATGGAAGCGGTTCAACAGGGAGTATTGGAAATCAGGGAAAATGAAGACGGCGAGCAATACATTCTCAAATCTTCAACAGGCGATATACCGTGTGATGAATTGGCCGCTTATATCGAGCTGCTGGGAGGGGTGGGTTACTATCAGGGCGGGCCCGATATGGGGGTCCGGATTTGCCTTGAGGGTCGAACCCCGGAGTCGGATAGGATGGCGGAAGATCTGAAAAAAATAAAAGACGCTGCCTTCAACGCCGAAATCGAAAAACTTGAAAAGGGCGGCTTAAAAAAGTCGTCTCATATCCAATACGTTCATGTGGAGAATCGATTCTCCCCCATGGGCGTTAAAATGATCGGCGCCTTTTGTCATAAACTTCGAGACATGGAATTTATCGATCCACATAAATACATTGCCGGATTTCAAATCCTTCCTGATGAGATCCCCGGTTTCGGCCCCATAGAATTTAACGAAGTCAAGATTTCCATGCGGGTACCCGCTTTCATGGAAGAAGCCATCAAGAATGAAAAAGCGCTAGCATTGAATACCTTTCTACCCGAGGCCACCGGCAGGTTGGGAGGATTCTCAGATGCCTGTCACAGATTAACAGCCGCGACAACGTTGGCGGTTGGTAAAGAAGATCAACTGATTGAAGAAATGGAGAAGATTCTTAACATGGATAAAGGAGAATAAAATGGCTAAAGGATCAGGTTTTGGGAAAACGATTTTTATCGGTGATCAATTTGTTTTACATGACGTTCCGGCAATTGTTGCAGCACTTCCTTTTGAAACAGTAGCTACTGTGGAAAGGATGGATGGGGAAGATTGGGTGCTCGAAGACAACCGCAATGAGGTTCCGGGATATAAAGATAAAAAAAAAGAACAACAGGTAGGCTCCATCAACAGGATTTTGGATGTCATGAAAATCGATGTTAAAAAAACCCCGATTAAAATTACATACGGCGGGGATCTATTGGCCGGAAGCGGTGTGGGTGCAAGTGCCGCCAGCTGTGTTTCACTGGCCAGGGCGATAAATGAAGAGTTTAACCTCGGTCTTTCCATCGATGAAATCAACCATATCGGCTGGGAGGGCGAGTTTGCTTATCATGGTACGCCGAGCGGCGTGGACAATACGGCCTCAACCTATGGCGGGATATTGATGTATCAGGTAAAAGACCAACAAAAGAGTTATGAAAAAATACAGATACAAAGGCCGATCGATGTCGTTCTTGCCAATAGCGGGGTAACTTCCGACACATCGACTCTAGGCGCTTATACGGCCCGGTTAAAAGAAAATGACCCGCAGCTGTTTGCCGCCCGTCTTCAAACCATTAGAGATCAGGCTTTTGAAATGCGAAAAGCTTTCGAAGCGGATGATCTGATTAAGGTGGGGACGCTGATGACCGGAAACCACCAAATTCTTATCGATATGGGGCTTTCTCACGATGTTCTCGTTCATCTATGCAATATGGCCCTGGATATGGGCGCGCTGGGCGCCAAGGTTACCGGCGGCGGTCGGGGCGGCTATATGAATGCATTGACCCCCGGAAAAGATCTTCAAGAGAAAGTTGCAACGGCCATGGAAAAGGAGGGATACAAGGTCATCCGCGCCACGATCGGGTGAACTTGATTGGCAATCCCTGACCCGGACAAGCCGGTTGTAGCGAAGCGTAAATCCCGCTTTATCGGGGAATTGAC
>CAYSUA010000010.1:0-13627 GCA_964433795.1 uncultured Desulfobacteraceae bacterium
AAAAGGCGGCTTGAGCTATGGGTTCAGGTGACAACTCTCTTGACACGCGCCGGAACCATCCTTTCATATGTCACTCCTCAATGTTCGAACATAGTATTCGGCCATATGCTTGGGGGCGCTTTCAGTTAGAAGTGGATCTGTAAATCGATTTGTGAAGATCTCACTGTAGGACCTTCGGCACCTCCGTCCAATTTCGCGACCCTCGCATATCAGCGCGCAGTTTATCCGTCGCCGGGACATCCACGGTCCAGGCGTCCGTATCCAAAACCACGCCGTAATCGTCACGCGCCGAACCCACGCCGACTTTCTCGTTGCGAACGTCTTTGAGCACGCGCATGGGATCACGTTCCAGGGGATCGCCCCAACCACCGGCACCGGCCAGTTCATGGCGAAAGACGTCGCCGCGGTGGATGGTCATGGTAACCTTGGCGGTGAGCGGGCGGTTCTCGGTATCCGGATTCAAGAAATTGGTTGAGGGTTTTCCGGGTTGCCCGCCGTAAAGCCCATAGGGTCGGAAGTCCCTCCGATCGGAGCGAACCTGAAGAATACCCTCCTCCTCCAGGAAACGGTAGTCGCGGCGGAAAGGAGCGCCGCCCCGGAACTTGCCCGGGCCCGCCCTGTCGGAGACAAACTCGTAAGCCAGGATCTCAAGGGGATGTTCAACCTCGGTCACCTCCACCGGCTGCGAGGCCATGTTGATAAGAAGGTTCGTGTTGCCCTCCAAGCCGTCCGCCCAAGGTCGGCCGCCCCAGGCGCCGGTGGTGAAATCCACATAGATGAAGGGTGAGCGGTCTGCATAATAGCCACCGATGGTAATACCCGTGTTCCCGCCGTCAGAAGCCGCGCACACCCGATCCGGTACCATCATGGCCACCGCCCCAAGGGCGCAATCGAGAGAGCGGAAGCCCGTAAGCCCCCGTGCAGCACAGGCCGCGGGGAGTACGCCGTTGGTGATGGTCCCCGGCGGCGCGATCACCTCAATGGCCCGGAATACGCCCTCGTTGCTGGGGATGTCGTTGGGCAGTACGCACTTGATCGCGGTGTAAGTGGCCGCCTTGGTCCACGACAGGGTGGCGTTGATCGCCCCCTTCACCTGGGGCGAACTCCCAGTCCAATCGGCGACGATTCCGTCGCCCTTTTTGGTCATGGAGACGTAAAGGCGGATGGGTTTGCCAAAGTCGACGCCGTCATCGTCGATCCAGTCCTCGAAGCTGTAGACGCCGTCCGGAAGCTCCCGAATTGCAGCGCGGGTCATGCGCTCCGCGTAATCGATAACCTCTTCCATGTAGACCTTTGTGGTCTCCTTGCCATAACGAGCGACCAGTTCCAGGAACTGTTGCTCGGCAACGTGACAGGCGGAGAGCTGGGCGCGAAGATCACCGAAGACACGGACCGGCATGCGCACATTCTTCTCGATGATGGAGAATAGGGTCTGGTTCGGCTGACCCCCTTCATACAGCTTGAGCGGTGCGATGCGAAGACCCTCGGCGTAAATCTCCGTGGAATCGGATGCATTCGATCCGGCCACACGTCCGCCGACGTCGGTATGGTGGCAAACCGAGGCGGAAAACGCCATCCGCTCGCCGTCGACGTAGATGGGTTTAAAGATAAAGATATCCGGAAGATGCATGCCGCCGTCAAAAGGATCGTTCATGATAAATACGTCACCCGGCACCATGTCGTCGCGGTAGCGACGCAGGACCGCTTCAAGCGCCGTCGGAATCGATCCCAAATGTCCGGGCAGGGTGAGTCCCTGGGCGACCAGTTTCCCCTCAGCGTCGGCGAAGGCGGTGGAGAAATCCATGTTTTCCTTTAGCACCCCGGAGTAGGTGGTGCGGGTAATGGTCAGCGCCATTTCGTCGGCTATGGAGAAAATCGAGTTCTTGAACAGCTCGAATGCGATGGGGTCGCCGATTTCAGTCATGCCTTCGTCTCCTTCCCGTGTCTTTCATGCCGATCTGAAAACGATTTAGCCACACGCCTAAACGCTCGCAGCCGATATCACCTGGGTCTTTGGCAAGACCGGTGGGGTCCCTCACAATTAGGGCGATCCGGCCTAAGGTTCACAACGGCGGCAATGTTCAAGGACGGCGAGTAATAATAAGAACTTTTTTGCTGGAAAGTAGTGTATGGTCAAAGGGTGGTTCTTTGTCAAGAAAAAAGGCCAACCGATACAGAAGCATTCAAAAAACATCAGTAGTATTTTGCCCATTCAGGACCTTTTTTGGGCTTCGGTTTTTTTCCGTAAAAGATATCATCCAGAAAGAAGAACACTTTCCTTGAAATTTTGTTTCGGGCAACAGTTTCTCTGATGAGCTGATGGGGGAGTGTGCTTGCATGACTCCAGGGGCAGACCCGCATGCAAATATTGCATCCGGTTCCCACCTTGCCCCAGTAGTCAAAACAGGTTTCAGCATTCAGTTTCCAGCGGCGTGTGCCGTTTACCTCCGTGGGTTCATCCATGGGAATGGAACTGGACGGGCAGCAGGTAGCACACTTTTTACAGATGCGACAGAAATCCTCCACCCCGATATCTACCGGTTTATCCGTTGTCAGGTGAAGATCGGTGGTCACCGCCCCCAGCCTGACTCTGGGACCGAGCTTTTTGGTCATAATATAACCGAGTCTTCCCATTTCTCCCAAACCCGCATCCACCGCCAGCGGGACAAGGATCGAATCGTAATAGCGAAGGTGGTTGGCCGTGGTCGAATATCCCATGTTTGCGATGTACGCGGCAACCTGGGTCGCAATAAACGCTCCTTCGGCATATCGCCCCTGACTGTCAATGGAGTTTGGAGTATGCGGGGAGGCGGCGATCAATCGAAAATTCATTTCAACGGCAAATACCACTGCATAGGGGTGAGACAGTTCAATGGGCTTACCCCAATCCTCCCAGTTTTCACGAAAGATCTCTCCCCTATGGGAGTAGGCCCATAAGGGGTTAATTTTCGTAATCCCCACCAGCTTCGCTCCAAGGTTCAACGCATAGCCCTTTACCCGGGTGGCTGCTTCCTCCGGACTCAACTCCAGCCTATTTCCCTTTAAGGCTGGGATTGCCCGGGGTTTAACGATATGCGGGTGCGATAGATGCATACAAAGGCCGCCGGATGCTGCCGTTGCCGAAACATTGGGAAGATGGTGCGGATCATCGATGGAGCCCGGTCTACCACTGGGTCCTCCCACTTTTCTTCTTGCGGAATCCGCTTCTTCCAATTCCGGATGCTCTGCGTAAAATTGTTTATACTGCTCAGATCCGGGCCTTAACGCTCTGTTTCTCGAAAAAACCGTCTCTCTTTCATCAAACCGATTGACTTGCCCCACAATATAGGCTTCGGTTCCTTTTAGCGCTTTTGGATTCGGATCCTTTTTCAAAACGAGTAAGTAGGTTGCAAGGCCACCCAAAACAACCGAAACAATGAGAATCCGGAATCCGATATCGGTATCAAAAAATCCGGTCATTTTAAGATAGAAAAACAAGACGACCAAACCCAACATCCCGGCGAGCTGGAACCCCGCGTATGCAGAAGCCCGCTTTTCATCTTCCCACATGCAGGAGATGAGAAAAGCCAGCCCGATAACCGTCTGCCCGATGAGACCGAGTGCGACCAGAATTTCTAAAATCAGTGTCATGATGTTCCTTCCGAAATTTTTATCGTCTGTGTGAGTCTGTGGCTAAATATTAAAATGATACCACAAGTTTCCCACTCCCCAAAACAGTATAGGCTTTAATGGCGATTCGTTTCAACTTGACCCTTAAACCAAGTACGGTTATATGATGTTTAACTTTACGTATCCCAAATTATTCAAAGGAGCTTAATTCATGACGATTATCGATTTCCACAATCACTTCTATCCACCGGAATATCTTGAGGCAGTAAAAGAAGGTCCAAGCAGTATTAAAGTCACCTTTGATGACGATAATAACCCCCTCCTGCACTATCCCGGAGATTACAACATCGTGGTTCCCGGCCATCGCGATGTGAACTTTCGTGCAGACATCCTGGATAAAGCCGGCGTCGATATGCAGGTGCTCACCATGACCACTCCCGGAACCCACGTGGAAACCCCGGAGCGCGCAGCAGAACTGGCAAAAATCGTAAACGACAGCTTTGCCGGTATCATGAAAACCCACGGGGATCATTTTGCAGCCCTCGGCACCCTGCCGCTGAACGACCCGGATGCTTCGGTCAAAGAGCTGGAAAGAGCGCATGCAGAACACGGGTTCAATGGATTTCAGGTTTTCAGCAACATAAACGGTATAGAACTCACAGACCAGCAATTTTGGCCCCTATACGAAAAAGCATCGGATTTGAATTTAATTCTGGATATCCACCCCACATTTCCCGTGGGCGTGGAAGCCATGTCCGATTACTGGTTGATGCCGCTTTTGGGCTTTACCTTCGATACCACCCTTGCCGCTGCAAAGTTGGTCTTCAGCGGTGTGGCAGAAAAATACCCAGGCATCAAATGGATACTGAACCATGCAGGCGGCGCCATCCCCTATCTTGCGGAACGGCTCGATAGAGGGTATTCGGTATTCAAGGAATGCCGCGATAATATCTCCAGGCCGCCGAGTGAATATCTGAAAAACTTTTATTTCGACGCTGTTAACTTCGATCCGAAAGCGCTCCAGCTCTGTGTGGATTTTGCAGGACCGGATCATGTGCTTGCCGGCAGTGATTACCCGCATCAGATCGGAAGCCTCGACAAAATGCTCAAGACCATAAATCTTTTGGACATTACTGATGAAGATAAAGAAAAAATTCTGGGCGGCAACGCAAAGCGACTGCTGGGATTATAACACTCTCGCCTTCTTTACACCATTGACCACATTCTCAGGCTGTTTACCGGAAACCATCCTCGCGATATTTGCCAATGCGCTGTTCGTTAGCCTCACAAATGCCGGATCGGTAACTCCGGCGATATGAGGTGTGAGGATCAATCTGTCACGGGCGGCTGAAGACAAATTCAGAAGCGGATGATCAGACGGCGGCGGTTCGGGTGATACCGTATCGATGGCAGCTCCCCCAATATGTCCGCTTTCCAAAGCATCTGCCAACGCTTCTTGATCAACCACCTCACCTCTGGAAGTATTGATCAATAAGCTCCCCTGGGGCATCAGCCCAAGCTCTCGCTTACCGATTATCGTTCTGGTCTCTTCTGTTAAGGGAACGTGGAGGCTAACCATATCGCTCGATGCAAGAAGATTGTCCAGCGGCTTGTATTCAAGCCCGAGTTTCATCTCCAGATCCTTATCGGCTCGATAAACATCATGGTAAGCCATTCTAGCACCGAGGAGTCCGGCTATCTTTGCCACCAATTTCCCGATGGTACCCAGGCCCACGAAGCCTATCCGGCAATCTCGAATTTCATTCAACCCCGATGCTATGGAAGATTTTCGAACTTCTGAATAATTTCCAGCCTTGATTTCTCTATCCGATACGATCATTCGCCGCTGGAGCGCGATGATAAGCGCGAGAGTATGCTCCGCCACGGTCGTGGAGTTCTGGCCGGGGGAATTTGCCACAGGAATTGAAAGACGGGCTGCGGCATCGATATCTATCTTATCATAACCGGTTCCATGGCTCTGAACCATCCGGATTGTAGGAATATTTTCCAGGATCTTAGCGGAGACAATGGGATAATTGGCACCGACAAGCAAAAAGTCTTTGTTCCGACAAGCAGCGATAACGGTATCTTCAGACAAAACGGTCTCAAACTGAAGATCCAAACCCTTCGGAATAATAACACCCGGAGCTTCAAACTGCTTTTTAGGCACGAAAGTCAAGACCAACGCCATCATGATCGCTCCATCAATTTTGTCATGGCTTCAGCGATACGCTCCATCCCTTCTTTGCAATCGTCCATTGATCGTGCATAAGAAATACGAAAGAATCCCTCTCCTTCCGTACCGAATTCGGTTCCGGGAACCACCGCAACGCCACCCTCTTCAAGGAGATAATCGGCCACTCCGGCTGAATCCATGTCCGGCACATGATGCTTTACAAAGAAGTAAAAGGCTCCTCCGGGTGTAAAGGGACAAGCGAGTCCCGGTGATTGCTCAATTCCCTTCAGGATAACATCACGCCTTCTATTAAATTCCGAAACCATCTCATCCACACAATCCTGAGGTCCTTCCAATGCCGCTGCCGCACCCGCTTGAGCAAAAGCGCAGAGCGAGAGCATCAGGTTTTGCTGAACCCGGGTCGCAGCATCGGTTATCTCTTTGGGGGCTGCCAGATATCCGATTCGCCAACCGGTCATGGCATAGGTTTTCGATAAAGACCCCAATATCACGGTTCGATCTTTCATGCCCTGAATTCCGGCAGGGCTTATGAATTCTCCTTCATAAAGCATCCGATCATAAGCCTCGTCTGAAAAAAGAAGCAGATTGAATTCTTTGGCGAACTCACAAACAGTTTCTATCTGTTTCACGCTCCATACCGCACCGCTGGGGTTATGGGGTGAATTAACAATAATTGCGTGTGTTTTCTCCGATACCAGCCGCCGGGCTTGCTCAAAATCCGGAACAAATCCGCTTTCCGCATTGAGCGGCAAGGAGATTGGGATACCACCCACAAGCCGAATACTCGAAAAGAACAGACCAAAGCCCGGATTGGGAACAAGCACCTCGTCTCCGGGATTGATGGCTGCCTGAAGTCCTAAATACATGGCCTCCTGGCCCCCTGCGGTAATTATGATTTCGCTCTTGGGATCGTAGCTGAGTTTCTTGTATTGGCGGATGGAATCGGCCATGGCCTCTCGCAGGACGGGAATACCCGCGTTTGGCGTGTAATGAACCATACCTTCTTCAAGGGCTTTCATGGCCGCGGACTTGATATGGGCCGGGGTGTCAAAATCGGGACTTCCGGATTCAAAATGAATGACACGCCTGCCTTCTGCCTCAAGTTTGGCAGCCTTGTCAAAAACCCTTCGTATACCGGCAAACGAGATGTTTTCCATTCTATGGGCGACCAATGGCTTATGCATAAAGATTTGTCTCCTATGGTTCAGTTGGCCAGTGGGCCGGTTCATTAATTACCGAAGACAAATTGGACAACTGGCGGACTGGATAGTATAGGAATTTCCTTTTTTAGGACAGCTCCTTTTTTTGTTCCCACGTTGGTAACAGAAAAATGGATAAACGTCTGTGTATGTCTGTGTGGGTCTGTGGCTAATTTATTAACTTCAATTTAATACGGAACCACACCGGCCGGGATCATCATACGCAACGGGAATCGAATCTCGATGGCTTTCTCCGGGCAGTCCTGACGGCAGGAACCGCAGTGCCAGCACTCATCCGGGTACTTGATCAAAGATTTATTCTCTTCCTCATTCATATAGATGACATCAAGCGGACACGTGTCTTCACACGTTCCACAACCGGTACAGATTTCCTTATCGATAACAGGCGGCATCGCCCTGCTCCTTTCATTCATATTTCAAGGGAATAAACCCGGCTTCTGCCCGGCCGGAAGCGCTTCGGTGTACGGTGACCTGTCCCAGCCAGTTATCGTCGTCCGTATCCGGGTAATCCATCCGAAAATGACACTGCCCGAAACGACTCTCCTTCCTAAAGTCGGCTGCCTTGATCATGCATCGTGCGACCGTCAGCATGTTGTAAACTTCCTGTGTGCGGCAGAGGTCATGATAGGTCTCGGCTCTTACCCGATCTTTCCATTCTTCCAGTAAATCCAGATTGTCCCAGGCTTTCTGCATCCCCCAATCCGAACGCACCGGCCCCATGCCTTCGGTGAGAATCCGCTGAAGAACATCTTCAAATTCATGCCAACTCACGGTTCTCGATTCTTTCATGGGGGCATAGACCCGCTCTCGAATCTCTCGAACCTGATCTTCAACCCCAGGGTGAGAATTGTTCCCTTTTGCCACAAGGTCGGACATGGCGCGCCCGGCCCGGATGCCGCTGGTGGTTGCCATATGAAGACTTCGGCATTGGTCGGCGGAGTTTCCGGCGGCAAAGAGGCCGGGTATATTGGTTGCACAATCCGGGTCGATTTTTACCCCACTTCCGCACACCTCATTGGGACCACCCTGCATACCTTCTGAAGTGGCAATCTCAAGAAGATTCTGACTGAGATCGATTTTTTTCTGCTGAAAAAAATCGGGCAACGTATCTTTATCGTAACTTAGGGTCGTCACCAGGTGCCTCATGGATTCAGGGTCCAGGTGACGGCAATCCACATAGACCGGGCCACGGTGTGCTTTCAGTTCGCCCAAAACCCCCTGGGCCAGTTTGTATCGCGGCCCCTTCATACCCATGGGATCGTATCGCAACATGAAATCTTCACCCTTGCCGTTTACGAGCTTTCCCCCCATGCCCACAAGGGCATTAAGGCCGGCTGCGCTGAACCCTCTCGGAATCAACGTCATTCTAAGATACTCGACATTGGCAAGACCGGCTCCTGTGCGAAACGCCATGGCTTCTCCATCGCCGGTATTGGCCGGACACATCCAGCAGTTAAAGCTCAGTCCGGTAGGGTTCTGATACAACCGGTTGGTACCGCCGGTGGCGATGAGGACGGCTTTGGCGTGAACCACATAGAAGTTTCCAGACCGGATATGAAATCCGGCCGCCCCGCAAGCCTGTCCATCTTTGACCAAGATATCTGCGGTCACAACACGATCCAGAACCCGACAACCTGCCTGGCGGACGGCGTTGCCCAGAAGCGGTTTCAGCCGTTTACCGTTGAAGTTGATCCACCAGGGGCCGGGCTGCCCGTATGATTGCGTTCGAAAAAAATTACCGTCCGCCTTACGAAGACTGCATCCGATCTTTTCGAACCGATTGATGGCGGTTTCCAGTTCGTTACAATAAACCTTCTCGACAACGGACAGATCGGTTGCCCCCCGGGCGCTTTGGGCCGTGAAGTCAAGATAAGCCTCACGGGTGTCCCAATCCGGATCGGTATCCAGATAGGCCATAAAATGATCGATGCCGCCTGCAAAATGCCCGCTTCGCTCGATAACCGCCTTGTCCATGATGATAACTTCATGGCCGGCTTCCCGGACGGATATGGCTGCATTCAATCCGGCCGCGCCGCCGCCGATGATCAAAATGTCTGTATTTAAACGTTCTGTTTCCATTACCTGACTCCTAGAGCCCTAAGATTTGAATGTCTAACCTTATTCGATCTTACGATACCTTTGTCGTGCAATCTTCATCTTTATTAACGGGCTTTTCCGACTGGGATACGCCATCAGGAACCCAGTCGTACGGGATGGATTGTGCCCTGAATACCCAATTGCTCTGGCTTCCACCGCTTTCCACGTCGTGGTCGACCCATTCTCCGGAGAATGGGTTCACATATTCCCAAACGATTTCGCCTTCCACGGTCACCTGAAACAACCGTCCGTTCATGCCCTCGCAAATCAACGTATTTCCATTGGGAAGTCTTCTGGCACTGCTGATAAAGGAACTATAAAACGTCCAGAACGGACGGCCGGAACAAGACGCGTCGTATTGCCAGACAATCTCATAAGATATGGGATCGATCTCTAAAATCCGTGAGCCGGGAAACATGTTCAGATAGACGGGAGGGATGCCGGCAGCCCCCTGGTTATCAAAGACAAGAACATTTCCCTCACCCGGCAGACCTTTCGGAATCATGTGAGCATCGTGTTGACCGGAAATGGAATCCACCGGACGGGGTAGCCGGCCGGTGAAGCTTTTTTTAGAGTGATCATATGCCGCCGGATAATCCGGTCCCATTCTCCAGACAATATTCCCGGTCTCCTTCTCTATAATCGCCATGAAAGATCCCTCACGGGAATCGATCATGATATTGTCAGGATGAAATCGAACATCGCTGGAATCGAACCATTTGTTCGGACCAAGGGGCGCCATATCGTTAATCACGAAGATGCTCGATCTCGGACGCATCTTCGTGCTGAAAAGCAATGCCTTCCTTTCTCCTTTAAATCCCAAATCTTCAATGTGCTCGGAAGATATCCATTGCCAAACGATTTCTCCCGAACGGGCCACCTCATAGATGGCCTGATCGTTGATCGGCTCATTAGACAGTTCCGGAACAGAGTGCTCCAGTTTTGCAACGATCAGAAGGTTGCCGTTGGGAAGTGCTGCCAGATCGTGGTTTTGCTGAGCCTTTCCCCCTGGCGCATCTTTTCCCCATTCCCAAACGATATCGGCATCCCAGTCCACGATTAATAAGTTTTCGTTTGCAAAAATATCCGGCTCTTTTTGGCATATAATGTGCCCCTTCTTTCCGTCATTGATTTCAGGAGCGATCATTTCCACCGGAAACCCGCAATAGGGCCAGGAATGAACAAGGTTTCCATTCATATCGATCAAAAACGAACGCCCGTCTCTGCCGTCGTAGAGCACATAACAGTTGTGTGTCTTTGCCGGGTTATAAATTGTGGTGCCGGTGGGGAATATGGAGTACGTCATTTTTCGTCACTCTATCCAGTGGTTAAATCCTCCATGTAACTCTGAAAACCGCTTGCCAGGTGTGTTTCATTCACTTTCTTCAGCTTGGCAACATCTTGCTTTCGGATGCAGTTCACCATGGATTTGTGTTCTTTAATGGTCTTTTCCTGCCCTATCTGTCAATGATTTATTCTATATGGAATCAAAGGGTCTTGCCAAATCATGGAGCTTACTTTAGATTCCAAATCACAGCCGATCCCTTTGATTAAAACATCCCAAACCCAAAGACAGGGATAACGCATATGATTCAAAAACCCACGGTCTGCCAAATCTGTGGCTGCTACTGCTCTTTGCTGGCCACCATAGAGAATGACCGAATTGTGGCCGTTGAAGGAGATCCTCAAGCCCCGCATAACAGGGGCGATATCTGTGTAAAAGGAAAGATGTCGCCGAATATACTTTATGCCCCGGACAGAATCTTGCAGCCGCTGAAAAAGAAAAAAGATGGTACGGGTTTCAGCCCCATCACCTGGGATGATGCGTTATCGGAAATTTCGGAAAAGCTTCTCAAGATCAAGAGCGACTATGGCGCTGAAGCCCTGGCGATCTATCGGGGCCGTTCTACGCGATTCATCGACCGGGCGGTTATCGCCGCATTTGCCCAACTGTTCGGAACACCAAATGTTACGGGGGTGTGGACACTCTGTGTGGGGCCTAAAATCATCGGGTATCGGGCTACATTCGGTTCATCGGCATTTCCCATGAGTGATTTTCGAAACGCAAAACTGATCGTCCTTTGGGGCACTAATCCGGCAGCATCCCGTATGCATCGTTATTTCAAGCTCCCCCAGGATATCCGATCGGCAATTAATAAAGGGGCTGAGCTGGTTATCGTCGATCCTCGAAAGCATCGATTCGCAAAAGAGGCCCACCTTCATCTTCCCATCAACCCCGGTACGGACACGTATCTCATTATGGCGCTCATCAAGCTGATCATTGATCAGGGATGGATGGATAACGAATATATCCGAAAATATACAACCGGGTTTGACCGTCTGGTTCATGCTTTGGAGAATTTCGATCTGAATACCGTCGCTGCTTCAACCGGAATTTCTTTGGACAGTATTAAGGAACTGGCCAAAAAGATTGGAAATGTTAAACCCGCTGCCATTGACCGCAGAGAAGGGGTCATCCATCAAGTCAACGGCACCCAAATCAGCCGGGCCCTGGCCAATTTGATTGCCATCACCGGTAACGCCGACATACCCGGCGGATTGAACTTCACTGCCTGGCCCAACTGGGATAATTCGCTGGGTATTAAAGAAAAAATAGACGTTCCACCCATATGGAATTCTCAATATCCGCTGGCGTTAGACGGCGCCGAGACATTGACCGATGCGATACTTGATGAAAAACCATATCCAATCAGAGCAATGATCAATATCTCAGGAAACCCCATGTCTTCTCTTCCGAACACCAAAAGGGTCAGAGAAGCACTCAACAAATTGGAGCTTTTGGTTGTAGATGATCTTTTCATGACCGAAACCGCCGAAATTGCAGACTACGTACTGCCGGGTGTAACGTTTTATGAAAAGGGAGAGTTCCATACCGAACCCCTTAAACCCGAACAATGGATTCAGACCACCGAGCCTCTGGTTGAGCCTTTAGGTGAGTCCAAGCCGGAATGGAGATTCTTTATAGAGCTATCCAATCATTTGGGATTAAAGAATTTTCCAGAATTTAGCGGCGAAGATGAGATACTGAATAGGGTCTTTCTTGATTCAGGACTGCCGGATCTTGATTCGGCCGCCTTGAGGCGGGGGATCAATTTAGGACTCATGACGTTTGAAACACTTTTGGAGAATGGTTTCAGCACACCATCCGGGAAAATTGAAATTTATTCAGACTGGCTGGAACAAATCGGATATCCGCCCCTTCCGTTTGCCGAAGATACCTGTTCCTGTAATGATCGATATCCCTATCGATTGACCACCGGGGCTCGGATCGATGCATTTTACCATTCTCAACACCGCAATATACCCGAGCTTCGCAAGCTCTGCCCCCGTCCCGAAGCAGAGATTTCAACGCAGATGGCATCCCGTTTGAATGTAAAAAACGGGGATTTCATTGTGGTTAAGACCGAATGGGGAAAGATGACCATCCGAGTAAAAATCATCCATGGGATGAACCCTAATACGATATCGATTCCACACGGCTGGCCGGATCGGGACAATGTCAATTATCTGGTGGGAGACACGCTACGAGACAATATCGCCGGAACCCCAGCGTACAAGGCTGTTCCGTGTAACGTGTATAAATCTGAATAATTGAAATAGGGAAGTTAAAATTGATAGAAGTTGGACAGGATTCTTCAAGGATGATATTATCCTAAAAAACTCGAATTCAGAAATAATGACAGGAGCATATACAATGGAAAGTCTGAAGCAAGAGGCAATCAATGTCATATCAAAACTTCCGGACTCGGCAGATATCGATGACATCATGTATCGGCTATATGTCATTGATAAGGTCCGAAAAGGCAGAGCGGAAGCAATAGCGGGAAAACTGATATCCATAGAGGATTTGGAGAAAGAAATTGAAGCATGGTGAAATGGTCATTGCCGGCAAAGGCCGACCTTAAATCGATCTTCGACTATATTTCTCAAGATTCCGGATACTATGCGAAAACCGTGGTCCGAAATATCGTTTCAAAAACCAGACTGCTGGAGAGTTTTCCCGAACTCGGCAGAGTCGTTCCCGAAATAGGAGAAGACAACATTCGGGAGATATTCATCTATTCTTATCGTCTCATTTATGAGATCATTCCTGAAGGTGTTTGGATCCTTGCTATTGTTCATGGAAAGAGAGATTTCTCCCCTGAAAATTTGAGCCGATAGACTGCGATTATTATATTCCATTCCAAAATCGTCAATCGAAAATCGCAATTCGAAAATAGTTTGACCTTTCCTTATCTTTCCCGCTATCTTATCTATCAATTTCAGTTGGTTAACCTTGGAAGGAGTATCTAATGCCATTGAGCTCAGGTAATAGAGGACCGCAAAAATCCTCATCTTAAAATCATAACCAACAATTTTCCATTCAAACAACTCATAAACCAATAACGGCTGATTCTCGGAGCAAAGGCGAGGGAGACGTTTATATCTTAAATGAAACAAAGGCCGAATGAAGAATCCGCAACCATCCGCAACCAACTTGGGG
>CAYSUA010000010.1:13637-22283 GCA_964433795.1 uncultured Desulfobacteraceae bacterium
CGGAAAAAGCCATAAAATTTCTGTCACTTGAGGATGCTCTTAATGACGTCTTCCTTGATTTGGCCGCCAATCCTGAAAAATGGTACGATTTAGCCCTATTTGCCAAAGTATATGGGTTTTTAACAAAAGGATACGCAAGGCCGGGAACAAAGCGATTCAACGAGCCGAACAGGGATGAAAGAGGAGTGTGGTTCAAGGCCAGAGGGACAGAAAAAGAAAAATTTATCAGGGCATTTGATTTTAAAGAGTTGGCTGTTGATTTGATTCCGAAAGTGGTTTCCAAAACGGATGAGATCGCTCAGGTTTATGAATGGACAAAGTGGGTGAAGGCAACCCGCGGCATAGGAGACGGCGGTGAGGATGGCCTTTGGGTTGAAACGGAGATGGAAAAGTTTCATTGCAATCAATGCGGTAACTGTTGCCGGAACCTCTTTGATGCATATTCAACCTCAGTAGACATAGATGAAATCAATCGCTGGCTGGCAGAAAAAAGGTGGGATATTTTGCGGTGGGTTTCAATTTATGAATTCGGTGGTGAAATTGCGTTTGGAGACATATGGATCAGCCCCAATACCGGCGAGGAAGTAAACAGGTGCCCTTGGCTTCGCAAGCTTCCCAAACAAGAAAAGTATAAGTGCCGTATTCATGATACGAAACCGGCGCACTGCAAAAATTACCCCAAATCCAAGAAACATGCCCTGACAACCGGATGTGAGGGCTTTGGAGATGATTCAACATTTGAGAGAGTGAAGCTCGAATTGCATGAAATCTATGATTGCATGTAGGAATTTTGTGAACTCTTAAATCGATTGGCAACCCCCTTTTTTAAGAACACCCAAAAAATCTATCTCTCAATCATTGCCGACGACCACGAACATAATCAACCCTATCGAGTAGTGACGAGGGATCCTATTAGAAGATCTGAAACAATGAGAACCAAACAACATGGAAAGGATCGGAAAAAGAAAGATCAAATTTCATTATTTAGGATAGTTTCAACAAATGATGAAACAGATGAAATTTGTTGATGTTATGCCAGAAATTGATGGTCGATTTGTTTCAAGAGGCCTTTCCTACTGTAAACGAGCTTATCCGAAATCTCAATGAAGAGGGTGAATTATAGCCTGTTTCAACTATTCAAATATTCTGAATAGTTGAAACCGAAGAATCGAAGCTGGTATCAAGGAACATGAACTTCCACAGTCTTGAGATCATTTTCTTCGTCGGAGCAACAATGCAAGTTTGCGTATGGTTACTTGATCCGTATATACTTGATAAACCACAAGAACACTCATAAAATACCATTTAAACCGAATTATATGGAAGGATATCATGCCTAACGAATTCACTGCCATAATCGAAAAGGATGATGATTGGTATATTGCCTATTGTCCGGAAATCGACTTTATTTAGTCGTTTGAAAAAGGTGGGATTGGGGGTCTAAGTTCCGTTTATGGTGCCTTTATTCAAGGGTTGACATCAAACCCTTCCAGTTTGGCCGCTTCGGTCAACCGGTCATCGAGGCACATGACCGGCAGCCGGTCGACCTTTTCTTGGGTCGCGACAAGGACGGCAGCCAGTTGCAGCGCATCGGCAGCTCGAATGGGGTGAACCCGAAGGAGCCTCATGGCGCGCTCTTTCACACGGTCAACGGCGGCAACCTCATATACGGTCTCAAACAAATCGTTCATACGGATTCTGGCAGCTTCAAAAGTCTGATCATCCAGTGTTCCATCCCTCATGCGGCGACAAAATGCGCTGAATACCTCCACCTTTGTCAGAGTCCAAATCAGGATCTCCCGATCGGTGCGATAGGCACCGGCACAGAGCTCTGATTCTTTCTCATGAACCAACAAAGGAACCAATGCCGATGAATCCCAAAACCTCATCGGCCTTTTTCCCGCTCTTCTCTCAGGGCATTTAGGACACCGGCGTATTTCCCATTCTTAGAAAATTCGGAGGGGAGTCTGGTAAAATCGGAACGCGGGATTTTGCTCTTGGGGGTGACGATAGTACCGGCTTCGACCATCCGCCGGAGCCATCCGTTTCCGGCATCCAAATCGTTGAATGTATCAATCGCCTCAATTCGCGCCAGAGGTGCTTTTCGATCTGTAATCTCAACCACCTCGCCGGCACGCACCAAGCGCAAGTAATGGCTCAGTCGGTTCTTTAAATTCGATATATTTGTTCTGACCATCAAAAAACTCCGATATTTCCATATAGAGAATTGGCCCAACTATAAAGCCTTTTTTATATGGCTATTTTAGACATATTCAGTTGGCCCGTCAAGAAACAAATTGTGATGGCGGCTTGGAATGTTTGATAATGATAACATTGTGTACCACTTGAGCTACTTTGGAGATAAGCTCAGTAAATTTCCAGGCGCATGATAATGAACCGGTCAACTTCATCCAGGTCCGGTTCAACGCCGAGACCCGGGGCATCGGATAGAATGAATTGTCCGTTCTCAAGACGAGGAAACGGTCGGGCCAGACCCTCCCGAAGAGGGTTGGGATTGATATCCACCTCTAAAAGCCCATCACCGCCGACAGCGGCCAGTAAATGGGCGGAGACGAGCAACCCGATGCCGCCGCCGAGATAATGGGGGCAGTAGCGACGGCCTGCTGCCAGAGCGTTCCGAGCCACGACCAGGCAGCCGGTTATCCCGCCCCACTTGCAGGCGTCAGGCTGAATCACCCGGATATTACCGCCATTGATGGCGGTTTGAAATTCATCTTGGCCGCGGATGTTCTCACCGGCTGCCAGGGGAATCTGTGAAGCGGCAGCAAGTTCAGCCCATTCCCTAACGGGTCGATCGGCCCGTATCGGCTCTTCCAACCAAGAAAGTCCATATTCAGATAATCTTCGGCTCATCTCCTTGGCTGTGGTTAGATCCCAGGCCTGGTTTGCATCCACCATCAGATGCTCATCTTCCCCTAACCCCCTGCTGATCTCTTCGACATTGGCAACATCATGATCCGAATCGAATCCGATCTTGAGTTTGAATGCCCGGTAGCCTGCTTCACGACTCGATTGAACCGTATCCATGGGCGCATCCGGATTGATTCCGGATGCGTAGGCCGGCATGGCGCCGGGACCGGTTCCCCCTAGGAACTTGTGGAGCGGTTGTCCAGCCCTACGAGCGGCAAGATCCCAGATGGCGATATCCATCCCGGCGATGACCTGGGCCAGGGGCCCGTACTCAGCGGTCTGGATGGCCAAAACACCGGTTTTTTCTTCCAGCCATGCCAACCCGTCACCCGGTTCGGCAAAGGTCCGTCCGATTACAAGCGGGGCAACAACGGTCTCAGCTAGTCGGGCGCGATGTTCGGCCCCGCAGGTGGGAAAGTTGCACCAGATCTCTCCCCAGCCGTGGACGCCTTGATCGTCTTCGACTCTGATCAACACGGCGGGCCGATCGGACATGACTCCGAATGATGTCCGGACCGGAACATCGATGGGCGCCCTGAAAACAAAAATTTCAATGCGAGATATCTTAATATCCATCATCAACGGTTTCCTTTAAACATCGGCTGTCGATTTACGGCGTCCTTTAAGGTTGCGAAGGATAATCAGCAGAATCGATAGAGCGGTCAGGGCCATGAAAAACCAGCAGATCGCCGTGCGAAAGAAAATATCGGGTGAGCCTTTGGACAGCAAAAGAGACCGCCTGAGATTGTCCTCGAACATGGGGCCGAGGATAAATGCAATCAAAAAAGGGGCGGCAGGCAGGCCGAAGCGAAGCATGAAAAAGCCTAGAAAACCGAGCAGGACCATGACCATCACGTCGAACATGGAATTGTTGACGGCATATGCCCCGTAGAAACATAGAACCAAAACCACCGGGAAAAGAATCTGCTTGGGGACATCCGCAATCCGTGCGAAAATGCGTATGGTCATTTGTCCGGTGAGAAACATGCAAAACGAAGAAAGCATCATTCCCATGAATACCGCGTAAACAGTGGTGATGTTTTGCTGAAAAAGGAGCGGCCCCGGCTGGAGACCGTGGATCATAAACGCCCCGAGGATAACCGCGGTGATGACGTCACCGGGCACTCCCAGAGCCAGCAGCGGTATCATGGTCGCTCCGCAACACCCGTTGTTGCCTGATTCAGAAGCTGCAACCCCCTCTATCTCTCCATAACCGAAGTTTGCGCTGTGTTTTGAGGTCCGTTTTGCTTCGCTATATGACATAAACGCCGCAGGGGCTCCGCCGATGCCGGGAATCGCACCCAACACCACACCGATGAGACTTCCTCTGATTATGGTCTTGATACAGCGCTTAAACTCCGGCCAGGTTACCCGCTGACCTTCCGCAGGGGGAACCTGACTTTTGCCGGTTACGATTTTAGACACGTAATCAATCATTTCAGGCAGGGCGAACAATCCGATGAGGACCGGAATGAAATTCAACCCGGCCATGAGGTCGGCCGATCCGAAACTAAAGCGGGAGGTGCCGTAAACCAGGTCGAGGCCGATGGTGGCCAGTAGCAAACCCATTGCGGCAGAGATGACTCCTTTAAGCAATGATTTACCTGAAACGCCGGCAATAATGGTCAGAGAGAAGCTGATGAGCGCAAAGAACTCCGGTGGACCGAAGCGAAGGGCGAAGCTGGCGATAAATCCTGCAAAAAAAATCAATGATAGATTGGATATAAAATCAGCAACGCAGGATGCGTAGAGGGCCATCTGAAGGGCCTTCCCGGCCTGGCCCTTTTCGGCCATGGGATATCCGTCCAAAACCGTACAGGACGCTGCCGGTGTGCCCGGAGTCTTGATCAAGATCGCCGTAATGGAACCACCGTAAATTGCGCCTTTGTAAATACCCACCAAAAGCAGGATTCCGGTGATGGGATTCATATAAAAGGTAAACGGCAGGGCCAAGGCCACAGCCATGGTTCCGGTCATACCCGGGATGGCACCGACAATGACCCCGCACATCATGCCACCGGCAATGGCCAGCACGTTGTAGACCGAGGCAAATAGAGCAAACCCGGCAACGATGTTTTCTATCATCTTCTGTTTCTCTCCACCCCACCGGTTAGTCGAAAAGACCGAGTGGCATCGGAATGTTGGCGACTTTTACGAAGAAGTAATAGAGTCCGATCGGCAACAGCACGGCCACGGGAATCAAAACCTTCCATCGACGCTCATTATATATCAAAGCGAAAACCATTATCGCCAGTATGGAGCTGGCCACAATGCCTAAGGGTTCAACCAGCTTATAATAAACCAGAAGCCCGAACATGATACCGACGGTACGTATGAAAACCGACCGGCGGCCGGCTGTCGACACCGCTTCCACCTCGGTCTTCCGTACCGTCTCGGCCCGCCCCCATACCAAACGGATCGCCCCCTGGGCGATCAGGACCAATCCCAGAATTGCCAGACCGACGGCGATTATCTTGGGCCAAAAATCGGGTGACAAGGCGGCCACCTTAATGCTCTTGGGCACGGGTACCGCCGCGGGGATGAGAACCCAAACGACCAGGCTGAACCCCCCGGCAAGCAGTCCCCCGAGAAAGATGTCCTTGAGGTTTCGAGTCATGACAGCCTCATTGGGCGACAAAGACAAGGCCATTCGCCCTGTCTCTGTCTCCATTTAAGTCGCTGATTTCGCTGATCGACGTGATCGAATTCAATAGCTTCTATTTGATGAGCAGGCCCAGCTTCGATCCCAACTCATGATAGACTTCATATTGCCGCTTGGCAAACGCTTGTGTGTCACCCGGCGGAAGAATCTGAGGAATAGAGCCGAGACTATTGGTGAACTTGTTCCAGGCTTTATCCTTTTTGACCCCCTGCAGGGCCTTTGCCCATGCGTCCACTATCTCCTGGGGTAAGCCGGGAGGTCCCCAGAGTCCGCTCCAGCCGATGATGTCTTCCAGTTGAGGATATCCCGACTCCTTGACCGTAGGTACATCCGGGATCGCCCTAAATCTTTTCGGTGTCGTCACCGCAAGTGCACGAAGTTTGCCGGCCTGGATCTGATCCAGCACCGGAGCCAGATTGATAGCCAGGAATTTGACGTGCCCGCCCAGCAGGGCTGTTTTCGCACCGCCGCCGCCCTTATAAGGAACCATGGTCGCAGCGTCACTCTTTAGGCCGGCAACGGAAAAGAGTTTTTGAGTGCCCATGTTGAGGAGAGTCAACGGTCCGGATGTGCTGTAGCTGAGCTTTCCCGGTTCGGCTTTGATGGCTTTGAGCAGGTCATCCAGCGTCTTGTAGGGAGAATCGGCCTTGACCACATAAACAAACGGGTTGAGCTCCAGCAAGCCGAGAAAGGTGAACTGATCCCATTTATAGGGAATGGTTGCATTTAGTGCCGGCGCCACTGCCTGACAACCGATCCGGGCCAGCAATAGCGTGTAACCGTCGGGCTTGCTTTTGTTCACATATGTCGATCCGGTCACGCCGCCGGCACCGGTTCGATTGACCACCACCACCGGTTCTCCGATATACTTGGGCGCAACTGCCGCCAGGGTTCTCGAGGCCAGATCAGAGGCCCCGCCGGGACCATAGGGAGCCACCAGTGTAATCGGTTTGGTGGGATATTTAGCCAGGCCGAGTCCTGGAATCATTAATAATACTCCGAAAATTACGGCCATTATGACAACTGTTGAATGTCTTCCGGTCTTCATAGCGTCCTCCTTTGTTATGCCCGCGGGTTAGGCGGTCTGGTTAATTTTAGAGTATTGGCTTTTATTATAAATCCATACATTTGTATTTTCCACCTTGTCAACCCCGGTTTCAAATTTATCCGCCTCCAATGGTTTGACAATGCAATGCCGGATTGATGCTTTATGTATTGATCCCTTTCATATTGGAATGATAAGTTTAATCTTTGGTAATTCCGGCCGGTGGGGTGCGGGTGGGTATGTTGTTTGAATTTGACGAAATAATTTGGGAGATTAAGCCATGAATCATTCCTTACGCTCTCTCACCATCGTGGTCTCTTTTCTTATCTTCTTTATCCGGATTCCGTCTGTTTTCGCCCAACTTCCACTGCCCGCGTTGCCCGATACAAAATCGGAAAAACCGGAGATATCGTTTTCCCAGGACATGGGAGATGCCATGCTTCAGAAAGCGACCCGTGTCACAGAAGAATTTAAAAAACAAGCGGAGTCGCTATTTGAACGGGAGCCCCTTGGTTGGAACTGGGATACCATCGAATTTCTGTACGAATCGATCCTGGCCCTTCCGCTCAAGATTCCCGTCATCACCCGGCACATCATGGAACAGAGCCGGCTGCTCGGGGTGGCCGGATCTCTGATCGTACTCACTTTCATCTTGGCTATTTTCTACAGTGTCATGGGCCATAAAAAAGTCATGGGGCGGGTAGAGGTTCAAGTCAAACCCTATGCGGAAAAACTGCCGGTAAAAATTTATCCCTATATCCTGTCGCTCATCAAAATAGTAGTGGAATCTTTGATTCCTCTCATTTTGCTCGGCTTCTTCTCCCTGATAAATGCGCTAATAGCATACGATGCGGCCTGGTTTCAGCTTCTGGGAAGAGTCATTATTCTCTGGACCATTGGCCGGGTTGTAAACGGGCTGTTACGTGAATTATTGACACAGGGTCTATTTCCAGCTGCATCGGAATATGGGGATACAATATACCGATCGGCTCGTCTTATCCTGCTCTACGTCCTGATCGGAATGGCCGGTTTCTCGAGCATCGAAGCGTTTAGTATTCGACAAGACGCATTGGCCCTGCTCCGCTTTGCGGTTTCCATATCCATCGTAATTGTATTATTCCTCCTGTTTCTAAAGAAAAAAGCGCTGCTGTCTCTTTTACCGCAACTCCCGTACAAAAGCTATCAGTGGTTCTTGCACATCATCGACAAGTACTACATCCCGTTGATTTTCTTGTCATTCGCTGCAGCCCTGCTGTGGTGTTTGGGATACCACCGCCTGGGTCAGGTAATCTTGGCCAAAATCTGGTCATCCGTTGGTGCCTTCATCATCATCATGCTTATTTACCACAGCCTTCAAGCCGCCATACAGAAATGGTCCGAACGGGTGGATCCGTCAGATGAAGCGGCGAAACTGCTCGTTCGATTCTCCCGATCCGGGCTTCTCTATGCCTCCGCAATCGCCACCGTCATAATCGTATTAAACCTGCTGGGACTGCTCGGGCCGCTGCAGCAGTTGATGTCTTTTGGGGTATTTCGCCTGGGCAGCACACAGGTCACGCTTTGGATACTCATCAGGGCCGTCCTTATTCTATTCGCATTTTTTTATATTTCACGACTGCTCCAGGCATATCTCGATTATAAGATTTACCCGTCGCTGGGAATCGATGAGGGGTTGGGTTATGCGCTGAATACGTTCTTGAAGTACGCCACTTTGATACTGGGATTTCTGCTGGCCTTAAAAATAGTCGGAATCGATCTCCGTTTCTTGCTGGTATTTGCCGGCGCCATCGGTATCGGTATCGGGCTGGGACTTCAGAACATGGCCGCCAATATCATCAGCGGATTTTCCATCATATTCGGAGGGAAAATCAGGAAAGGAGACTGGATCGAAACGGGCGACACCCTCGGAACCGTCACGGATATCGGTCTCGGCTCAACAAAGGTGCGCACCAGAGACAACATCGAGTATCTGATCCCCAACTCCGAGCTGATGGCCAACACCATCGTC
>CAYSUA010000010.1:22293-25757 GCA_964433795.1 uncultured Desulfobacteraceae bacterium
CAATTATTCCCTGTCTTCGCCCATGATCCGGATGGAAATACCGGTGGGAGTTTCATATGACGCCGATCCTAAAGAAGTGGAAAGGATTCTGATGGAAATCGCCCAAAATGAGCCGCTGGTGGAGACGTACCGAGAGCCTGCGGTTCGGTTCGCTGAATTCGGGGACAATTCCATTAATTTCTTGCTGCAGGTATGGATCGATGTGCGGAAAACCGCCCGCAAACGGATCCGCAGCCAGCTCTATTACGCCATTTTTGATGCCCTGCAGCAGACCGGAATCGAGATTCCGTTCCCGCAAAGGGATCTTCATGTACGCAGCAATGAAACATCGAATAATTTGAAAGCATAACCATTCTGTGTTAATCAACAATCCGAATCTCAAGCGAATCCACACAATGGAAGGAGAAAAATCATGGCAAAGCTGAAGGGACGGGACGGAGCATCTTCTGTGATTATGTGCAGAACCCCGAAAGATTTTATTGAAAAGGGTATTCCGGTTATGGTCAGGGGGGAGGGAACCCGGGTTTTCGACCGAGACGGCAACTCCTATCTTGACCTGACATCCGGCGTCACCCGACCGGTTCATGTGGGCTATGGGCGAAAGGATCTGGCCGAGGCGGCCGGGAAACAGGCAGCAGAACTCGGCTATTTCACGCCCGTAAACTTTACCAATCAGCGGGCCATCGATCTGGCCGAGTCGTTATCCCGGTTTACACCGGGTAATATCAACAATTTTTTATTTGTTTGTGACGGATCCGAGGCGGTTGAGTCGGCCATGAAACTGGCCAAACAATACCATTCCTGGAAAGGGGATAAACAGCGGTTTAAGGTGATCTCCCGGCGAGGCGCCTATCACGGAGTCACGGCCATGGCCCTGCGCGCGATGGGAACGGTGTTAACCATGAGACATTCCATGGAGCCGCTTACACCCGGATCGGTCTTTGTCGAATCCCCCTACTGTTACCGATGTCCGCTCCATCTGACCTATCCGGACTGCGATCTCGCCTGTGCCAGGGATGTCAAGCGAATTATCGAATTTGAAGGTCCGGAACACATTTCCGCCTTTATCGGTGAGCCGATTCAGCAGGGTTTCGGCGCAATGGCGCCGCCGGAAGGATATTGGGAGGTTATTCGGGAAATATGTAATGAATACGGAATATTACTGATTGTTGACGAGGTCATCTGCGGTTTCGGAAGGACTGGTCGCTGGTTTGGCATCGAGCATTTTGGGATTCAACCCGATATCATGACCATGGCAAAGGGCATCTCCAGCGGCTATGTCCCCTTGGGCGCCGTCGGTTGCATCGATGATGTCATCGATCCCATCGGCACGTTCGAGCACATCCACACCTACGCGAACCATCCCGTGTCCTGTGCAGCCGGGTTGAAAAATATCGAAATTCTGGATCAGGAAAACCTGATCGAGCGGGCTGCCGAAATCGGGGAGTATTTTCTGGATCAACTGAAGTCTTTGGAAGAACACCCGATCATCGGTGAAGTCCGGGGCGCCGGATGCTGGCTGGGCATCGATTTCACCACAGATAAAGAGACGCGCGCCATGTTCCCCATAGACCGGCTGGGCAGCATTGTACAGCGGGCCCTGGGAAAAGGATTGATCATCAAATTGATGGGCCAGGCCCTCGAATTGGCGCCGCCCCTGATCATCGAAAAAAGCGATATTGATTGGGGGATTGAGATCATTCACGAGTGTGTCGCCGAAGAAGCGAAGGACATGGGGCTGGCATAAGAAGCGGAAAGGTTGTTTAAAATTGGATATCCGATTTGGTGAGATTCAACCGGGGAAATGTTCTTTTGAGGATAATACGACAAGGGCCAACACTGTCTCCATTCAATTTTCATCTTTAAAAATCAAACAAATAATGGAGTCCACCGCCCTTAGAATGAATTACCTTTTTGTTACGTATAGCTGCATGAAATGTTGATTCATGCACTTTTCATCATTGAAACACCAAATCAATAACGATAACGGTGAATTAAGGGGCCGGGAAATGTAAACTTGAGAAGCCCATTAAATGCTCAAAAGGTCAAGCAGCACCGTACTTAAAAGGTATGCACGGCTTTTCCCGGCCCCTCTTAAATGATGGGTTCGGCAATTTCTATTTGTGCATAAATTCAGAAATTCTGTTCTTTATTCATAGATTCAAGCCTGTCAATCACATATTTCTTTTCTTCTGAATTGATGTTTAAAGCCATTTGGTATATTTCCTTGGCCTTCGTTAGGTTTTTATCTATACCAGACGAATTAAATAGGTAATACATATCGGCCCATCCGATATAACCCCAAACGTTATCCGGGAATTCTTTAATCAATGCCTCGAAGGCTTGATTCCCCTCTTCAACTTTTCCAAGTGAAAAATATGATTCAGCTTCCGCTCTTTTCATATTGACTACTAATAATTCATCTGAATTTGGGAAAAAGGAACAAAATTCTCTACAATATTCAATCCTTTTTTGATAAAAAGACCGATCGTAATGGCCGGCATTGTGAAGTTCTTGTTCAAAATCCTGGCACCAATTATATAAGGATTGCATCCCGGAAAATACCTTTTCAGCATTCTCGATGAGTTTCATGTCATTGGTAAATCTATGTTTTAAGTGATCCCATACTTGTAACCATAGCTTACAACCTTCTACTGTTTTGTCTTTTCCTTCTGCCAGTACAAGATCGTATCCTTCTTGCATAAGATCGTCTAATTGTTCAGAATTCATCACGTCAGGAGCTAATCGTTTCCATAAAACGATACACGCCATCCAAATAAAATCTAAATCGAACCATATGGCAGTAACTGTAAATTTCTTATTCCAATGGTCAGCTAATTCGCATGCAGAGTAAAAACTCCTTACATCTTTTTGAAACTGTCCTTCATCAAAATCAACGCCAAATCCCCTCAGTTTAGAGATTATTTCTTTTGTCGTTAGCTCTTCAATTTCTTCAAGGCTCCAATGATCATCTCGACTGGTTTCTGAAGTTGAAGGAATTACCTTATCGATACAACATTTCTTGAACTTTTTTCCACTGCCACAAGGGCATGGTGCGTTTCTTCCGGTTTTTCCCATAAATAACTCCTGTTATTCTTGCTAAATTAATGGCAGCCGAACGGTGAGCTAAGGGGCCGGGCGGGTAATGCCGACACACTTAGCAAAAATTAAAAAGTTATTAAAAAACAAGCGGTTTGAAAAACCGCAGGCATAGCCCGGTCCCTCTTAAGCGCTTGGTTGGGCTTCTGATGAATTTAAAGTTATAACTGACAATCCGATTTCTTTACTTTCATCAATAAGAGACTCATATGGTGCAATAAAAGGTTGGGGGTCAAGTCTACATTTGACCGTTATCAATGCCATCTTGTACATGCCGTCCCATTTGCCACGTTTTGTTACGTTATATTTTGCTCTGTTTCATCTAATAAAAAGATACGTACCACTTCGGACTATTTGATATTTTG
>CAYSUA010000011.1:0-22272 GCA_964433795.1 uncultured Desulfobacteraceae bacterium
TATCTCCCGGCAAATAAAAGAACATTAACACCCTCTGTGAACTCAGTGCCTCGAGCAACTTGTCGGGTCGTAGCTCGCAGAGCGAAGCCTGAAGCGGGTGGTTATTCTTTTTATCATCATGCAACCTATACTATGCACTTGGTAGTAATTGGCAACTGGTGAACTGGAAACTGGAATACTGGAAAACTTCTCAGGGAGAATTGAAACGAAATGAGTGACACAAGGGATGTAATCATCATCGGCGGAGGAGTTATCGGTAGTTCAACGGCTTACCACATTATGAGCCGCGATCCTCAGCTTAAATTGACGGTGGTTGAACCGGATCCAACCTATACCCAGGCTTCTTCCTCGCTGTCATTGGCCAATATCCGCATACAATTCAGCCTTAAAGAGAATATACAGATTTCTCAGTACACCCTTGAGGTATTGCACGATTTTGACGAGACCATGACCGTCGATGATAACAAGCCCAATATCGGATATCGTACTGAAGGAAATCTCTTTATCATAGATGAATCCGGACAGGAATCGGCGAAAAAAGCATTTGGATTGCAGAAGCAGATGAACGGCAGCGTCGACTGGTGGTCACCGAATGAAATCAAACAACGATATCCTTTGTATGAAATCGGAAACTATAAGGGCGGCACGTTCGGGTCTCAGGACGGGCATTTGGATGCATACGCATTCCTGAGAGGTTTTCGGACCAAAGCGGAACACTTGGGGGCTGCCTATATCAAGGACGAAGTAACCGAGGTAAGCACCCACTCGGGAAGAGTCACAGGGGTTCAATTGACATCCGGAAACCGATTAACATCGGATAGGGTAGTCAACTGTGCCGGGGCGTGGGCCGCTAAAGTGGCGCAAACTGCAGGAATCAACCTTCCCATCGATCCGGTTAAGCGACAGGTGTTTGCCCTCGATCCCGCCCAAAAGCCTGAATCGCCTCTGCCGCTGACCTTTCTGCCATCCGGACTCTACTTTCGAACCGAAACCGGGAACCTCATCGTTTGCGGGAGATCCATGACGGACGACGTAGTGGGATTCGATTTCACTTGGGATGAAAACCGGTTTATGGAAATCCTCTGGCCGGATTTGGCTGAATTTGTGCCGGCATTTGATACGCTTAAACTGGTTCGCGGGTGGGCCGGACTCTACGCCGTTAACAGGCTGGATGGAAATGCCATTTTGGGTGAATGGCCTGAACTTAAAGGATTCTATTTGGCAAACGGGTTTTCAGGCCACGGCCTTCAGCAAGCCCCTGCAGTGGGACGGTATATCTCGGAGCTGATCTTGGGCCAACGCCCGACGATGGATCTATCCATTTTCAATCCACAGCGGATCATCGAAAACCGTCCGGTAAACGAGCTCGGGTTGATATAGAAGATTAAATAATTTATTAGCCACTGACCCACGCAGACATACGCTGACAATTTTGCCCGGGCGACATTGCCCGGACAAAAACATGCATGCCTTTCAGGCAAGAATGACACGATTTAAGGAGGAATCCCATGAACATGATCACATTGAAAACCTTCGATGCCGCTCAACTCGAATCCATCATTGATGCGAGCATTCAAATAAAGAAGGATCCATCACAGTATGGAGACTTGCTGAAAAACAGAAACCTGTACATGCTGTTTGAAAAAACATCAACGCGAACCGCATTGTCCTTCGGTCTCGGCATCAATGAGCTTGGGGGAAGATATTTTATACAAAGATGGGAAGACAGCAATTTCTCTATCGGAGAAGTTGTGGATGAAACACGATATGTAGCAAGAAACGTGGATATGATCTTGGCCCGACTCAAGAAAAACAGCGACATTGAAGCCATGGGGGCGTGTTCTCCGATTCCGGTCATAAACGGCTGTTGCAATAAGTACCATCCGACCCAGGCGCTTGCGGATTGCATGACGATCAAAGAAACGTTCGGCACTTATAAAAAAACCCTGCTTTATCTGGGCATATGGAACAACGTCTTTAACTCCCTTGTCTATTCTTTACCCAAACTGGGTGGAAAACTGATAGGTGTCTGCCCCATCATCAATGAATCAAGCATCACCGAACAGGAGATCTCCAAACTCCTTGACGAAAACGAAAACATTGAACTTCACAGGGAACCGGACATGGCCCTGGAAAAGCTGAAAGAAATCGCAAATCGATCCGATATCGTCTATACAGACACCTGGGTTGATATGGAGTTTTTCACCAACCCTGAATTTAAAGGCCTGAAAGAAGAACGGGTCAACATGATGAAACCGTTTGCCATTACAGCCGAACTCCTTGCGGACAGCACGGCCGTGGTTATGCACGATATGCCGATTCATCCGGGTTATGAAATCGAAAGGGATGTGGTTGAAACCCATATGGAGACAATCTTAAACCAGGCAGAAAATAGAAGACATGTGGCCAAAGGGATCTTCACACAGTTACTTGGAATCGGTATATAAGAATATCTCAAACTGAGTCACATTCATTTTACCTGATATTTCACCACACGATGGTTGAATATTCATCATATACCGGCGAAACACATTACTTTAGATGACGCAACCGCGATGTCGGTTGCTAATATCGATCCCACAGGCTTTATCAGGGGATTAAAAAAACCTATCGCTATCGATGAGGTTCAGAAAGCACCAGCCCATTTTCCTGCAATAAAGATCCATGTTGATTCGAATCACATCTCTTTATGTGGGTATTATTCTCTCGTCACAGATTTGGATGTGACTATGATCTATAGCAGATATCACAGATTGAACATCATCTATGATTTTCGGGAGATTTCTATGCACGTCCAGCACGAACGTCCCACTTTTGTGAAGAGAAACATTCGGGATGTTCTATTGGTTGCTTCTGGATGAGCTTTTCTGGAAAAAGCCTTTAACTGCCGGACCTATAAACGGTGCCAAAACAATGAATATAGTCAGGATCATAATCGCCAGCGTTAAGGGTCTTTCCCACAAAAAGCGCATCGACCCATCATATATGATGAGCGATCGTCTCAAATTGTCTTCCATCAATCCGCCGAGAATGAATCCGAGCAGCAGCGGTGCCATAGGATAATCTAAAAGTCGCATGATCAGGGCACAAACGGCAATGAGGATCATCATATAAATATCAAATGTGTTGAAAGTGACCAGGTAGACACCGATGAATGAAAAGAAAAAAATAGCAGGCACCAGGATGGTTCGGGGAATGGCCACCAACCGTGCAAAATACGGAATAAGAGGCAGGTTGAGAATTAAAAGAAAAATATTGCCCATGTACATGGACATGATCACTGTCCAGAATACCTCCGGCCGATCTACAAACATCCGGGGTCCCGGCTCGATACCATAGGCAATCAGGGCGCCGAGCATGACGGCGGTGGTGCCTGATCCGGGGATGCCCAGAGTGAGCAGAGGTACGAAGGACCCTGTGCTGGCAGCGTTGTTTCCGGTTTCAGGGGCCGCCAAGCCGCGAAGGCTCCCTTTGCCGAATTTTTCCCGTTCCTCAGGCGGCGCCAGGTTTCGTTCCATGCCGTATGACAGAAAGGAGCCTAACGTTCCGCCGGAGCCCGGAAGAACACCGATAAAAAAACCCAGAACCGAGGACCTCAAAATGGACGGCAGGATGAATTTGAACTCTTTTTTTGTGACTTTAAAGCTGCTCCATTTGCTAATGGAAGTCACATCAAGATCGTCGGAGACTTTTTCTCGACGCAGAATTAAAAACATTGCTTCCGTCAATGCGAAGGTGGCCATTGCCAGCAGGAGAAAGCTGATGCCATCTAGAAGGTTGATTGATCCGAAGGTATAACGCTGCACACCGGAAATCTGGTCGGTACCGATGGTGGCCAGCATAAGCCCCAGGACGGTCATGAGCAGTGATTTCAGCATTCCGCCCTTTCCGGCAAACGCCGAAACTGCCGTTAAACCCATGACCATTAACATAAAATAATCTGAAGACTGAAAGCTTTTAGCTACGATCGCCAGAGCCGGGGCAGCGACCATAAGGAAGACTACGGCAATCGTTCCGCCGGAAAATGAACAGTAGGCTGCAATCGCCAGTGCCTTACCAGGATAGCCTTGCTGAGTCAGAGGATATCCGTCAAAAGCTGTGGCCACAGTAGCCGCTTCGCCGGGGGCGTTTATCAGTATGGAACATGTCGATCCCCCGAAAATCGCCCCGTAATAGAGCCCGGCAAGCAGCACCATACCGGTGGCCGGATCCATGCCGTATGTGACAGGAATCATCAAAGCCACGGCGGTAATCGGCCCGAGACCCGGCAACATTCCTATAAAGCTGCCGACAAAACAGCCTAACAGCACCATTGCAATGTTGATCGGGATCATCGTCGTAGAGATCCCGACCAACATACCATCCAACATACCTTCCCACATTACTTTATTACACCCAATAAATAAAAGATTTCACCTGGAGCAATGTACATGCCCAGGATACGACTCATTAAAAACCAGATAAATAAAACCAGGGGTACAGAGCCGATCAACAGCAGCCAGATGCGGCGTTCGCCCAAGATATAGAAACCGCCCACCAGGAAAATAGTGGAGGAAATAACAAATCCGAGGAACCTGAGGGTAATGCTGTAAAAGATCATCATTCCGATCAAAAGCCCGACGCTCGGCCAATCCAGGCCCCTGAAGGCATCTTTAACTTTGTCCTCCTCCTCGGTCTGGCCAGATGGAAGAACCAATATCAAAAACGACAGAAGGGTTCCTATTATCCCGAGTGCCAATGGCATTGTCCGGGCATTGAAAGTTTCCCGCTGGGCTAAGAGAGTCAAAGGAATTTTATACGCCAGGAGCCCATAGGCGATCGAGAACGTCAGGAGAATGAGTGCACCGGCTTTATCTGTTTTCATAGCGGTATCTTTTGACCGTTATTTAAGAAATCCTAGTTTCCGCATCAGGTCGCCAATCACTTTTTCCTGTTTTTCCAGGAAGCTATAAAACTCCTGTCCGGGCTTGTACAAATTGTTCCAGCCCCTCCGGCTCCGGATTTGTTCCCATTCTTTGGTGTTATACATTTTTTTAAGCATTGCCCGGTACGCTTCGGCCTTTTCCTCCGGGAGACCCGGAGCGCCGAAGAAACCCCGCCAATTTGCGAAACTAACATCATAGCCAAGTTCCTTCAAGGTGGGTACATCCGGCGCTTGAGACAGACGTTTTTCCGAGGTTACCGCTATAATGCGAACCTCGCCCTGGTTCGCCAGCCCAACAGCCTCGGAAAAGCCGGTAGACAGCACCTGTGTGTCTCCGGACAGCAGGCCTGCCATGGCCTTGCCGCCTGCATCGTATGGAACATAGACGAGTGCCAGGGGATCTCCACCGGCCGCCTCCATTGCCATGGCAGGAACAAGGTGGTCCATACCGCCTTGTACAGAACCGCCTGCCACTTTTACGCTCTTGGGATCTTTTTTAAACATGGCCACGACTTCATTCCAGGATCTAATCTTGGAGTCTTTCGGGACGACAAACGCCGCATAGTCCGCGATGACGCTTGCAATCAACGTCAGATCTCGAAAGGATTGCGGAAAGACACCGGTCAAGGAGCGGATAACGATTGGCGTCGAGTTCACCATCATTGTGCCCTGTTGACGCTTGGCGGTGGTAATGAGGTAATTGATGGCTTTGCCTCCGCCTCCGCCGGACATGTTTTCGAAAGAAGCGTTTTTGATGATTCCTGAGTCGACGAGCGCTTTACCCACTCCCCGTGCCGTGCCGTCCCATCCACCCCCTGCTCCACCCGGTATGAGAAAGTGGACCTTTTCGGGCATGGATGCGGCGCCGACTGAGGACGTCATGGGTCCGATCAGAAGCACGGAAAGTAAAAGGATACACATGAAGCTACAATAAGACAATTTTTTCATTTTTTTCCTCCTAACGGTTTGATGGGTTTATAATTTGCATAAAAAGCCTGCCAATTCATAATCAGGTTTTAAGCGCAGCTAGAACTTCACTTCCTCCTAATCAACCACTTCAGGCCCATATCCGTGCCGAAATGAATACCTCTCCAGCCGCCAGCTTCCTCGCTGTTCGGACCAGCCTGGTAGATCTTAACGCGAGTCCATCGGCATCGATCGTGTAATCAACGAGTACGTCGATCTGCCCCGATGCATGCTCAAGCACAATGTGGGCCGGTTTTTCATCCGGTATGTGCCCCATCCCTTCAGCAACAGTACCGGGAGTCAGCACACAACTGGCCAGGCACTGGGATCCGGTCACGGCCATGGATGGATGGCATTTCCACGGCATGAAATACCGGGCACTGATCGTTCCACCAGCCTCGGATGGCGCAAGCAGGCCGAATTTGGGCATCACGGAATCATGCACTTCGCCCATTCCCATGAGCTGTCCAGCCGCAATCCGGATCGGTTCCATCCGGTCATAAAAGGCGCGGTTCTCATCCAGTTCGGCGCAACTCTCATAACCGCTCAGCCCAAAATCTTCAGCCCGCGCGATGACCATCGGCATGGCCACATCCATGCAGGTAACCCGTATTCCATCGATCTCGTCGACCCGGTTTCCGGTGGGCAGTAAGGCACCGGTCACACCGCCGACGACATCCATGAACTGCAGCTCGACCGGGGCGGCCGTGCCGGGTACTCCATCGATTGCTGCATCGCCGTCGTAGGTTACCAGTCCTCCGGGGGTCTGGACCTTTGCGACAACCCTGGCACCGGTGTTGACCGCCCGGATATTTATGCTCGTTTCATCACCTGCTGGTGCAACCAGCCCCATCTCCAATGCTGCCGACCCCACGCCCGAGAGAATGTTCCCGCAGGTCGGCTTATAGTCCACCAGCCGGTCTACCACGCTTACTTGGGCAAAGAAGTAATCGACATCCGTCCACTCATCCTCTGATTGGGACAGGATTGCAACCTTCGTGGTAACCGCCGCCCCACCGCCAATCCCGTCGATATTGAGCGGATGACCGGAGCCGACCACGGCCAGGAGCACTTCGCTGAGCGTTGCGCGGTCTTCCGGTAGATCACTTTTCTTGAAATAGGGTCCACGGGACGTTCCGCCCCGCATAAAGAGAAATGGTATTGCTTTCTGTTTCATAAAATCATCTAGAGAATGTTTTTTACTCTTCTATAACAGCGGTCAGCCAGATTTACCTTCCGCTTCATATACCTCCCAGCGGCCAGGGCAGTTCAACAAAAGCCTGCAGCTGGCCCGGAGGAAAGTCCCGGTGCAGGGCACCCGCCATAAAGCATATCAGCGCAATGCCGCTGGCCGTCAGGATCAAGGTTTTGAGCCAGCTGCACTGGGCCCGCACCCAGAAGAATGTCACAAGAAACACCGCCAGGGCGAGAATGAACCCGAACAGCGATGATAACACGAGCAGGGTTGCAAACCAGGCCATTGTCCCCCAGAACCCGTGTGGGGCGTCCGCGTCTTCACCGCTGGCTTCCCGGTCGGCAAAAACATTATCTGTTTCCGGAGCCCGGATCATACGGATGATCAGCGCAAGGCAGGCGAACGTTGCAACAAATGAGATGGTCATCGGAAAGATACGATCGGTCTGTATGGTGATTGCAGCGGCGTTAAAATAGCTGATCACGAAATAGACGGTGACACATATCAAAAAGATCAGTGGCGCGCGTTTCCTCCCGACCGGCACATCGCCCTCGGACATGATCGATTTGGCCTGCCGTATACCAACCACAATCGAGATAACGGTTATTACGATGAGCACGATTACGATGGGGGAGAGGATGTATTCCCAACCGGTGCCCGTGCCAATACGGAACTTGTGCCTCGCGATCTGGTAGGCCTGGAACGAATAGTTTTCGGCTTGGGTGCTGAGGACAAACCCGATTAAAAAAGCGGGCCGGGACCAGTCGAACCTCCGCAGGAAGATGCCAAGCAAGCCAACCGCAAAGAGCGCCACCAGGTCACCCAGCGACTGCCGGGACTGAAATGCGGCGAACGTGATCATCATGAACAGAAAGGGTGCCATCAGTGTGAAGCGGATCGTGGTCAGCCGGGCGATGGCGGGAGAAAGTGCGATGCAGAGCCCCGCACCGACAACGTTGGCCAGGGCCAGGGACCAGACGGTGGTATAGGTGATGTCGAGGTTGTGGGTTATCAATTGTGGACCGGCATCATAACCGAGCAGTGCCATACCGCCGAGAAATATAGCCATCGATCCCGAACCGGGAATGCCGAAAATCAGGGTCGGAACCAGGCCGCCACCTTCTTTGGCATTGTTTGAGGACTCCGGACCAATCACGCCGCGAATTTCCCCTGAGCCAAATCCTTTTTTGTCCGAAGTTGTCTGTACAGTATGCCCGTAGGCGATCCAGTCGACTACGGAACCTCCGAGACCCGGGATCACGCCGACGATCACGCCGATCAGGGAGCAGCGGATCGATAGCCAGATATTTTCCCACCAGTCCCGTACCCCCTGCAGCCAGCCAGCACCGAGTTTTGCATCCCCGGCAATGGCCCGGTCCTGGCGAAGCAATGAGACAATTTCGGGGATCGCAAATATACCCATACCGACAACCACCAGCTGTAAACCATCGGTCAGGTAAGGGATATTGTAGGTGGCCATCCTAAGAGAACCGCCGGCATCGGCCTCGCCGATCGTGCCGACCATCAATCCCATGCAGGCCGCGGCGACACCCTTGAGCGGAATGCGCCCGGCCAGGATAGCCACCATGCTCAAGCCCAGCGTGGTGATCATCAGCATTTCCGGCAAACCGAAGGCCAGTACTATGGGCCGGGCAATCAGGATGAAGAACGTGAGGAAACTGGCGCCGAGTAGCCCGCCGAACAGCGATGATGCAAATGCCGCTGAAAGCGCGCGAGCGGCCTCACCTTTCTTGGCCAGCGGAAAACCGTCCAGTACAGTTGCCTGTGAAGCCGATGATCCGGGAATTCCCATCAGGACCGAGGCAAAGGTATCCGACGTTGGAATAACCGCAACTAACCCCACCATCAGGGACAGGCCGGAGACCGCATCCATCCCGTAGATGAACGGGAGGACCAGGGACAGACCCGCAATGCCGCCAAGGCCGGGAAATACGCCAACCGAGAGACCCAGCAACACCCCCAGGACCAGGAACATGATCTGCTGGGGCTGTAAAATCAAGGAAAACGCATCAACGAGAGCTGGCAGCGCAGAAGTAAAAATATCCATCCGGCCTCCCCCGAAGCACAGGAACGTAAAAACCCCTCCCGTGATTCTCCGGGAGGGGTAGAGTCAGGTTATTTCAGTTTAACGCCGTAGCGATCTTGCAGCCAGTTCACGACAAAGGCCTTGGCTTCTTCAGGAACGCTGGTGGCGCTATTGAGAGCACCGGTAGCCATGTCACCGGTCATCTGGGGATATTTTCCGAGACGCTTGGCCGAAATTTTAGCAAAGTCAGGCCGGGCATGGACTGCCTGGAATGCCTTGGTATAGGTTGCGATAGCATCTTTGCTGGCGCCCTGCGGCAGGAAGACCATCTTCTGGGCGGGGAAGCCGGCGATAAAGAACGCCTTCCAGGCCTCCCACTTCTCACCTTTCGGCTCGCAGCCCGAGGTTGCTTTGCATACCTCCTTGAAGGTGGGGATTTCCGGGAAGGTTGGGTCACGAATGATGTTGCCGTCCGCATCCAGGGAACCCCAGGTCATCATCGGCACGGCCTTGCCTTCCTTAACCAGCGGCACGACACCCTTCAGGTAACTGGAAGAAGTCTGGTAGTCGATGTTTGCCTCACCGCGCTCAAACATCAAACGGCCGTCACCGCGACCCTTGATTCCGAAAACCGGCTCAACTTTCAGGCCTAGCATCTCCCAGGCCAGAAGCGGAACAAGATCAAGACGGGTCGCACCCTGGGAGCCGTAGATAAAATTGATACCTCTCAGTCCTTCGGCACTGCCGTCAAACTTCTTGGCCAGATCCGGCGGCAGATAGGCTACTCCGCCGGTACCGGATGCGAGGACCACGTTCCAGTCATTGTATTCATACCTGACGCGCGGATCACCGAGAAGGTAAGGGAACTGGGTCGATCCCGATGAGCCGAAAATCACGGTCCCATCCTTGTATTTCTTCTTCTGGAACCAGTTTGCACCTTTGGTCGAACCGGCTCCCGGCATGAACTTGACCACCACGGTCGGCTGGCCCGGCAAGGCCTCGCTGAGAAGCGGAGCGTAGAAGTTTGCCCACTTCGCCGAACCACCAGATTCAGAGAACGGGATGACCCATTCGACGGTCTTACCTTTCAGATTTATTCCATGTCCCATCGCAAACGCCTGAGTAGAGATGGCAGTTACTACGACGAACGCACATCCAAATGCTAACCAACGGATAAACTTTGTGATACGCATAGGCACCTCCCTAACTGTTTAATGGGGTTATAATTTGCACTAAAAGCCTGCCAATTCATAATCAGGTTTTAAGCGCAGCTAAAATTTCACTTCCTCCTTATGTTTGTTTGATTGACATTGTGAAGGCTTAAATAACCACTTCCGGTTCATCCGGCATCATATAAGCGATATCATCCACCGGATGTCTATATAGCCTGGTTTTAAGCCGTTTCTGGTCCATGATGTGTCCGATAATGCCGATGCTTCGACCGAGCACGAACAGGCCGTTTAACCCACCTAAAGAGATAAACGCCTGGATCTCCTCCCGGGTCTGACCGATACTCTTAAGCATGTCACAGCAGAGAACTCCGATGCAGCCATCGACATTCAAGATTAAATTGCCCCGCTTGGCGGTGAGAATTTGCTCTACCTTTAAGGCGTATTCGAAGTAAGTAACTTGCGGAAAATGTTCTTTTGCGTAGTTTTTTAACAGTTCTACGCGTTTGTCGGGGTTGGTCACAGATTTGACCCGATGCCCGATTCCCTGGATGTTAACCCCCTTGCGTTTCATATCTTCGACCATGAACTGATGAGGATGGCCGGCATCACAGTAAAACGAAAACTGCTCTGCGGCCGAGTTTACAGCCCCTCCAAAACGAGGTCCGATGGTCAGCAAACCACTGACCAGTGAGGATATCAGATCTTTTCCAGCTCGCGCGGCAACAATCGCGTTGTGCGCTCCGGAAACTGCCGGCCCGTGATCAGCCGTCAGCAAAACGACCTTTTCAATAAAATTTGTCGCCCACTCGGGCAGCTTTTTCTTCAGCCAAAGCAGCCCGATCACGCCGCCGATGCCGTAATTTTCTTCGAACACATTGCTGATGGGAACCCCGCAATACCGCAATTCTTCACCGCGTTCATCGGAAATCGTACTGATAAATTGTTTGGGCCGACGTACTGCTCCCTGTTTAAGCGCAATATCAAAATCAAGCGGCACCGGGGGTGGTTCGATATCAGGTTTCGGTTTAAGACGACCCTCTTGAATCAACCTGTCATATGTTTCTTTGATTTTTTGGTCGAAAGTATCGAACGATTCGGGGACAATCGCGCCCGCATTTTTAAGCGCCCGGTTTTTTTCATCGGCAGCCTCACAGGCAGCATCCGCTCTTGCGCCGGCGTGGCCGAACTGGACTTCCGCCGGGAACACCTTGGAACAGGTCCCGATGCACCAGGCAACCAGTGGTTTTTTTATTCTTCCATCCGTTAATGCATCGATCACTTCATATTCATCAGTACCACCGAGTTCGCCCAGAAGTACCATCATTTTAATTTCCGGGTTGGACTCGTATCTTAACAGATGCTCAACAAATGTCGAGCCCGGATAACGATCGCCGCCGATCGCCACACCTTCATAAACACCGTCGGTGTTGTTGGCGATAATATTATTTAATTCGTTTGACAGACCGCCGGATTTTGAAACGTAGGCGACACTGCCCGGCCGGTAAAGACGGGAAGCAATGACATTGTCCAGCATGCCGGCGGTGTTGCCGACCCTGAATCCCCCCGCGACAATACCGCCGACAGTGGCGGGCCCGACAATCCACTTGTTTTTCTCAGCGGCAATTTTAATCAACGCCCTGGTTCTGTGCTCCGGCACACCTTCGGCAATAATCGCAACGGTGCGAATCGTGGTGCTCTCAAGGGCTTCCTGCGAGGTTTGAAACGCGGACCTGAAAGATGAGAAATTTATCATAACGTCCGCATCCGGATGTTTCGCCATGGCCTCTTTAAGCGTAAGATACATCGGCACTAAAATTTCCATAGTGCCCCAGAAACATTTATGTATCCCGCTGCGGGTGGGGTTAACGATGCACGCCACGGAAGGGTTTTCGCGCCGGCAAATATTATCAAAGTCCAGCATATTCTGGATCGCGCGCGGCTGAAAGCCGAAGACAATGGCGGTCGTATTTTTATCGTACAAAAGATAATCTGATTTGTTGGGACCCATACCGATTCGCCTTTTCTAATTTAACGCCATATTCACTATTTTTGTCATATGGGTCTCATGTCCGTATACTTCTATGGGAATATCCAGTTCTTGTCCCAATGATTTCATTTTCCGTAATCCTTCCTGATAATTCGGTCCGCCGCGGCGTACAAAAATCTTAACATTTGTTTCATGAAGTCTATGTTTATACTCCGTCAGCGCCAGGGAGATTCCCTCAAACGTTCTGGCAACATCCGTAAAATTTGCGATTCCCCCTCCAATGAGCAAACATTTCGGTCTGCCCTGCGCTTCTTTTGTGCGGGTCATCAGGTCCAGAATCGTTTTGGCATATTCATAGGTCTCATCCGTACTCGGATTGCCACTATACTCACCGTAATTTGCCAGTTCCGCCTGGCAACCCAGGTCAACAATTGTGTCCGTGTAGATAACGCTGGCTCCCCCCCCGGCGACCATGGCCCAAATACGACCATTGGGATTGAAAATCGTTAGCTTTAAAGAAGCGCCGCTTTTCTCGTCCAGCTTTTTGATATATTCTTCTTCTTTTGACAGCCTGCGGCCAAATGGCGCTGGAAAGGAAAGCTCACACCACTTTTGAGCGCATTCGAATTGGGCGGAATCATCCAGGCGAGCAACAAGGTCAAGCGGTACGATGGTTTTTCCGGCGATGACAAAGGGATTGATTTCAAGATACGTAAATCCCAGAGAGCGGTAAAACCGATATAATCCCCGAATGAAATCAGCCAGCATTTCCTGCTCTTTTGCACCGATATCCAGGGGAATTAAAGGGTCGATATCTACTTTTGCGATATCTTCAAGGACATCGACTTCGATTGTCGCAACAGTATCCCAAACGGATTCAATATCAATACCGCCCCGGCTCGAAAAATAGATGGTTTCGCCTCTTCGATTGCTTTTTATGGCGACATAAAACGGATCGGCATGTGGGATAAAGGGTTCGATGATAAAATGAGTCAGCTTGTCAGTTACCTGCTGAATGGTGATTTCTGTGTTCATCCTTTCCCGGACCCAGTTTTTGACCTCATTAAAATCCAGATTGATTTTAACAAGCTCATGCATGCCCCGTTTACCGAAAAGCTGATCGGGTTTTACCACCAATTTTTCATCCGCCAGCCATTTATGTTTTTCCGGCAAAGAATCGAGGTCGGTTTCAGGTTCCACCAGCGCAATCCTGCCGGCATAACCGAAATCTGAGCTAATATATTCCGGCCAGTGTGTTGCGAGCATTTTCTTAGCGTCATATTCTCTAATCGCTCTTTGCGCCATGTGCTGTTACTCCCGAAAAACCGCTGTTTAAAATGAATTATATCTCTTTTCTATCCGCCCCCTAAACCGCAGGCCAGTCGGATGGGATTTTCGGCTTGCCCGCCGCCCTTTGGCGGGTTTATCCGACAGGCTACTGGGAATGTGCTCACTCTGATGGTTCAATCTGCATTATCATACATTATCAATAAACATGCCAAAAAATCATATGGATATAAATCCTATAAATTAAAATAGTTACAATAATGCCCGATCGGAATCCCTGGCTGAAGCATTCAGTTTGCTTGACAAATTGTAATAAAAATGTAACGAATTGTTTCTAAATGTTACATATTTTTTCAGAGGGCAACCATGCATGATAAAAAATATGAGATTGGCGTGGTGATTTCCACCGTTTCACTGGTTCAGCAATTTAAAAAAATCGCTAAAGAGCAGGGACGGAATATCCATACGTCTTATAAAGGTTTGGATGAAGCCATTGATGACGGCAAAAAAATGGAAGCAGACGGCGTGGAAGTTATCATCAGCCGTCGGGGAACCGCCCACATGCTTCGCGAAAACCTGCATATACCCGTTTTATCACTTCCACAGGCATCCATTGATATCGTTAAAAGCCTTAAAAAGGGTTCCGAGCTGGGAAATAAAATTGTCCTGACATCCTTTAGAAACAAAATAGTCGGTGTTGAAATTCTGGAAGAACTTCTCGCTATCGAAATTATTCAAAGTATATATGAAGACATCGCATCCATGGAAAACGCGATCCTATTCGCCAGGTCTCAGGGCTGTGATGTCGCTGTCGGTGGCGGTTTAACCATGCGAGTGGCGGAAAAGTTTGGTCTCAAGTGCGTTGAATTTGAAACCCATGAAGAAAATCTTTCCGAAACGTTCGAGAATGCGATATCATCTGCACAGGCCAATCGAGAAGAGCAGGAAAAAGCCTATCACTACCGGTGTATCATCGACGCGACCACGGAAGGGGTTATCGCGGTAGATAGCGACGGCCGTATCAATACCATCAATAAAGCCGCAAGGAAGTTTTTAGGAATAAAATCCGATGAAATCATCAGCCAGCCGATTTCCCAGTATGTCAACAGCCAGTCGGTTTTGCAGGTTTTAAACTCCAAAGGACCGGTTTGGAACAAGATCGAAAAAATCAACGGCGAGCCGTTTGTGTTCAATTACCTGCCGGTGGAGATGAATAACGAGATTATCGGAGGCGTTTCGACCTTCAAGGATATCACCAATGTGATGAAGGCGGAAAACGCTGTCAGGCGTTCCCTTTCCAAGGGGCTGACTGCAAAATATTGTATTGAGGATTTAATTCATGAAAGCGCCGTGATGCGAGATATCGTTAACCGTTCCAGACAGTTTGCCAAAACGGACTCAACCATTCTGATAATGGGCGCTACGGGCACCGGAAAAGAAATTCTGGCTCAAAGCATTCATAATCTTAGTGGAAGGGCTGGAAATCCATTTGTTTTCGTCAACTGCGGCGCTTTACCGGAACAATTACTGGAAAGTGAGCTTTTTGGATACGAAGAGGGCGCATTTACCGGCTCAAAAAAAGGAGGCAACCCGGGTCGGTTTGAGATCGCTCACAAAGGCACCATTTTCCTTGACGAAATCGATACCACCCCGTCCATAGTACAAACACGATTGCTAAGAGTCCTGCAGGAAAAAGAGGTTATGCGGCTCGGGGCGGATCGAAAGATTCCCATCGATGTTCGGATCGTTGCCGCGGCCAGTAAAGATTTGGGCCTTTCAGTTCAGGAGGGACGATTCCGGGAAGACCTTTTTTTCCGGCTGAACGTGCTTCGTATCTTTCTACCACCATTAAAAAACAGATCGGAAGATATTCCCGGCCTGCTTGATTATTTTATCCGCAAACTTTCCGGCAAACATGGCCTCGATCCGATCGCTTTGTCCCATTCATATATTCAGAAGTTATTGGAATATTCCTGGCCGGGGAATGTTCGCCAGCTCCAAAATTTTGTTGAACGGCTGGTGCTCAACTGTAATCTACGATGCAGTACGAATACGCTGGATGAGTTATATGAGGAATTGATTCAATACCCGCCTCAAAACAAAAATGTTTTACCAGCATTGAACGTGGAGCCATTAAAAGGACAAATCAAGGCAACGATGATCGATCAAGAGTCGTTGATTATTAAAAAAGCACTTTTTAATGCAAAATTTTCCAAGACAAAAGCTGCAAGAGATCTGGGAATCAGCCGTACAACCCTCTATAGAAAATTGAAAAAGGCCGCCATCCAAGACTAATATGCTTTATGGCACGGCAAGGATCGCACAAATCGGAGAGGATTAAAGAAGTATCGTGTTGTGCCCTGAATTAACTGTATCAAACGATTTGCTTCTGAGGTTCCACAACATAAAAAGTCCTTGAAATATCAGGCATAAGCTCTTATCCTACTTTCGAAAACGACATAGATTCCCGTTTTTATGTACTTTTGGATTCATCTATCCCTAACCCTTCAATGGACAGAGGCGAATGATGACAACAAAGGCGCTTCCCGTACCATCGCACTTCAATCCGGACGCGGTGGATAAAGTGTGGAAAGTTCCCTATCAGGAACGCGCTGAAGATGCCGAGAAATGGGCGGCAGCGCATGGAATTGAACCAACGGCAACCGACAGTTTCAGAATTTCTCTGCTCCTAGTGGATGTGCAGAACACGTTTTGTATCCCGGATTTTGAACTCTATGTGGGCGGCGTTTCAGGTACAGGAGCAGTTGATGACAACCGGAGGTTGTGTGACTTCATCTACCGCAATCTAAACGTTATATCCGAAATATGTCCGACCATGGACACGCATCAGGCGTCTCAGATCTTCCACAGCATTTTTCTCGTCAACGACAATGGAGAGCACCCTGCCCCTTTTACGTTGATTACATCAGAAGATATTGAAAAAGGCGTGTGGCGATTCAACCGGCAACTGGCTGCCGGCCTCCGAATTGATGATGCCTACGGCCAGGAGTTTCTGCTTCATTATACGAAATCATTGAAAGATGGGGGCAAATACGACCTGACCATCTGGCCCTACCATGCCATGCTGGGTGGAATCGGCCACGCTCTGGTTTCATCGGTTGAAGAAGCCATTTTCTTCCACAGCATCGCCCGTTCCAGTCAACCTGATTTTCAAGTCAAGGGCAGTAATCCTTTTACTGAAAATTATTCGGTTCTACGCCCCGAGGTATTGTCCGGCCCCAAAGGAGATAAAATCGCAGAAAAGAATATCGGATTTATCCAAAAGCTTCTGGACTTTGATGCGGTGATTATCGCCGGACAGGCAAAAAGCCACTGTGTGGCCTGGACCATTGATGATCTCTTAAACGAAATCAGGGTATCGGATAAGACACTTGCGGAAAAAGTCTATCTCCTGGAAGATTGCTCCTCACCGGTGGTTATTCCGGGAGTAATCGATTATACCGCACAGGCGGATGAGGCGTTTAAGAAATTTGCAAACGCCGGAATGCACCTTGTTCGCTCAACAGACCCCATGCCAAACTGGCCGGGACTATGACGACCACCCTTCGGGTGAATCAGATGCTGGATGCTGGATACTCGATAACTCCATGATTTTCGATGCTCGATATTGGTGTTGTGACGGTACTCTTATCCGTAACGAGTATCCAGTATCAAGAATCGAGGATCATCACAATTTAAAACGGAGCCCGTTTTATGTCTGATTACCGAATCGGCCCACTGTTTGCCGATCTGTATGAATTTACCATGGCAGCCGGTTACCATGCCAACGGCATCTTCTCTCCTGCCACCTTTTCACTATTTGTCCGCAAAGATCCTGCGGAGAGAAATTACTACGTGGCGGCCGGTCTCGAAGACCTTCTCAAGGAGCTTGAAGATTTCCGGTTCTCGGATGGCGATATCCGTTATATGGAGCAGACGGATTTTTTCTCGCCTGAATTCATCGATTATCTGAAATGCCTGCGATTTTCCGGGACCGTATATGGGCTCCCTGAGGGTACCATCTTCTTTCCCAATGAACCCATCTTGGAGGTTACCGCCCCCATTATAGAGGCACAAATTCTTGAAACCTTAATTTTGAATACCATCGGGTTTCAGACGCTGATCGCCACCAAAGCGGCAAGGTGCCTCCATGCCGCAGGAGGAAGACCGCTTATCGATTTTTCCCTTAGAAGGACACAGGGCCATTGGGCGGGTATAAAGGTTGCCCGAAGCACTTACATTGCAGGGTTTACGGCAACCAGCAATGTGCTGGCCGGAAAGATATACGGCATTCCCATATCCGGAACCATGGCGCATTCTTTTATCACCGCATTCGATAATGAATATGATGCCTTTCATGCCTATTCCAAGGTGTTTCCGGAAACCACGGTGCTTCTCATCGACACCTACGATACCATTGAGGGAGCTAAAAACGCAGTCCGTGTGGCTCGAGAACTGGAAGAGCGGGGAAAAACACTCCTCGGCGTTCGACTGGATAGCGGTGATATGGTGGATCTCAGCAAAAAGGTTCGAAAAATATTGGACGATGCAGGATTTTTGGAGGTCAAAATTTTTGCCAGCAGCGGATTTGATGAATACAAAATTTATGAGGCGCTCTCACAGGGAGCTGAAATCAATGCTTTCGGGGTGGGCACCAAAGTGGGCGTCTCTGCAGATGCACCGCACATGGACATCGTATATAAACTCGTCCGGTTTGACGATCGACCGGTCCGGAAACTGAGTCCGGGGAAAGTAACCCTCGCCGGAGAAAAACAGGTTTTTCGAAACACTGATTCACATGGTCGCTACGTGAAGGATATCATCGGGTTAAGGGATGATCGGATAAAAAATAGTCGCCCCTTGCTGGAAAAATTCTTTGAAAACAGCATTCGAACCCAAACCCCAATTTCTCTGGAATCCATAAGAAATCGTTTCAAAGAAAACTTCTCTCTCCTGGATGAGAAGTACAAAGATATCCAAAAAAAGGTTGCCTACCCGGTGGAAACAAGCCCTCGGTTGGAAGCGCTGCAGAGGACCCTCTGAACATAGCTTTCACCCTAATACGGCATTCCCGATTATGCAGGATCCCCTCAATCATTCCGGCGGACAAGTCCGATTCGTCCCACCGAGCATCCAGTATCAAGTATCACCAATCCTACCGCTTTCCTTCAAACAGGCCGGTGGCATGGGCTTCCCCGTCTCCGTTGGGCGCATCCATTTTCCACACCCCTCCCATCTTCTGCCCGTTTTTTCCGTAGACAGAACCGTATGCTTCCTTTTTTGTGGAAGGGGCATCCTGCCCGTCGATTTGCCAGACCGAACCGGCGGTATTCGGATCGATATAAAAGTCGGATGAGTTGCTGTGGAATCCGCCGCCGGCCTCCGTGATGGTAGCGCTATGACCTCCGCCGGACACGGACAGGCCGAAGTCTTTGATCTCTTTTTTGGCAAAATCCACGCGGGCCTTAAATGAGCCGGACATATCGGTCCCCCCGGAATCGGTCCAGTAGGTTCCGTGAGCGGTTCCGGTGTAGTTTCCTTTCACATTGTTTGCGGCAAGGGCGGCCATTTCATCGTCATGGGTGCTGTCTCCCTCCACATAATACCCCCGGTTGTCAACGGCATACTGATCGCCGGAAGGGCTGGTCATTATCTGCGGAACCGTCCAGTAGCCCCAGTCCATGAAATCATCTCGACCGATGAAAACGTCATTGACGACAAAGGGGCCCGTGATGGTTTCCCGGCCGGTACCCGGATCGACCTCGACACTGAGCAATCGTGCATCCGTATTTTCTTGAGATTCCTGAGAAACATCTCCGCCGCCGATCAGGACCAAGGGATTGCCCGAATCTCCGTCTAGAACATCCCGAGCTTTCAAGGAAGCATCTGTTTCAAACTCCTGCGCGCGGTCACTGATGTATAAATGCTGAAATTTCTTTTCGCTCCCGTCTATTCGGGTCAGCATGGCTGCAAGATAGCCGCCCCTGTCCAGATCCAAAATGTTCTCCTCAATAGCCTTAGTCGTCTGGTTCTGGGTCACATCTTGGACCAGGCTCGTATCAACACCTTCGGCCGTTTGCTCCTCGCCCCCTATATCTTCTGATGATTCTTCCGCCTCTGATTCACCCTGTTCCGCTTCTCCTTCTCCCTGTCCGCCGGAACTTTCTTCCTCGCTTTCAGAAGACTCCGGGGCCGGGGCCTCGGTTTGCGACCTGAATTTGCCGGCCACTTCGGGGTCGGTCCGTCGGACCTTGCCGACGCCCACCGAAGAGACCTCAAGGGTTTGGCCCTCCCTCAGCATTTTAGAGACCTGGTCGCTGGGAGATGATACTTCAACCGCCCCTTCGAAACAGTGGACAATGGTCTCCGTTTCAGGTCCGCCGGCCGGGGCTTGAGATAACCAGTTCAGGCCCCCGGACGCATCGGCCAGATAGATGGGACGGGGGGTAATCTCCGCCTTCATATCAGCGATCGGTCTGACCTCGGTACCGAACTGGGTCCCCCTGACACCGATGATAGCGGTGGGTGTGTTCACTGCCGTATCGATAATTTTATACTTGAACAATTTCAGCATGTAAAACATGGCCTTGCCCTTCAGTAAACGGATGACGGATCGTTTTTCACCCGTTTCCGGACTGTCCAAATAGGAGTCGATTCCGATTCGTGTGTTGTCGCCCATGGTAATAATGTCTTCGGTGGTAAATTTTATTCTGCAACGGGATTCAGCCAGGGTGTAAACGATATCCTGCTTAAACAATGCATCACCGTTCGATGCATAGTATGCCCGATTGTTGTCTTCATGAAATACTACCACATGACCGGTTATGGTCTGAATCTCCCCGATATATTCTGATCCGGAGGTGATAAAACTGTCTGCTACTTCCACCCCTTTAAGCTCTTCAGGTAATACCACGGATTGCGCCCGGACATAAGAAGCAGCAAACCCTGTAAGCAACAAAGAAAGGGAGATAAACATGATTAAAGGATATCGTTTCATTTTTACTCCTTAGAATCTGGCCCCGATATTGATGAGATACGTCTTCCGATCGTACTTATAAAGCTCTGCATTGGAATCATTGTCAATGTACTCAAAACTGAAGGCAGCGAAAAAGTAATCCAGGAAGGGTTGATTCAATGACACCAGAATTTTGTTCTGTTCATCCTCCCGGATAACATCATAGAGTAACGGTTTATCATCATAATCCCTCCGATACCATTCGTATCCCAGATACACCTCGGTTCTGAAAGGTAGACGGGTAGAATATGAAATGCCTAATATGGGCCCGTCATAGGAGAATCGCTCGGAATCCGCATCAGAGGTTTCATAGGCTGCGGTTGCCGTGATCGTATGGTTTCGATTTTTCAAATAAAAAGAAGGCAAGAGTTCAAACCGCTGCCGGGTATTGTCTAAATCTGAATTACTGGCTGCATAATAGTTGGTGTTACTGAAGCCATAAGATCCTTTCAGGCTGATATCCGGAGAGAAACGGAATTCATAAGAAGGGAAGACATGTAAAATCTGCGACAAACGATCGCTACCGTATTCAAGATAGGAATATCCGACCGGAACCTTCAATATTCCCCGTTGATGAGCCCACCACGGCCCGGTATTGACATCAACCAGGAAAAAATTGAATTGGCTCGCACTGAAATAGGCCCGGTTATATAAGCTGCTCTCCAGGTTCCACATTAAACCGCCTCTTTCGCCAAAGTCATATATGATGCTCCCCCCAAGATCTGTAACCGATGCTTCATCTGCAAATTTTATGGATGCATCATCCAACGTTAAATTACCGCCAACCACGGCAAGCTCTCTCTCACCCGGACCGGCACTGACATTGTCGTCAAACAGTATTCCCTGGAATACCCTGGCATTCCAGAAAAATTGACGGGTTCTTTCATCGATGGCGGCAAGCAGTTTTTCAATATTCTCCAATACAGCAGGCGGTGGCGGTGGAACTGCGGCTCGAACATGCTCAAGTTCTAGACGGGCTTTATCAAACCGTTTCGCTCTGAAATAAGTAGCTGCAAGCTCCAATCGAACCCGATGCAATTCAGGATCTGCGGCAAGCATGTTTTGAAATTTCTCAACAGCTATGTCGATTTTTCCCATGTGCATGGCACTGACCCCGATCCAGAACCGAAGATCCATGGTTTCAACCTTTTCGGCAACTTCGAGGAAAATCGGCAAAGCCGATGCATATTTCCCGTCATAGTAATCGACCAGTGCCTTTGCGAGTTTTTGATCCAAACTCGAAATCTCTTCAGGAGACATCCGGTGCAGTATCTCAACAGCCTCTTCGTTTCCTTTGGTGTATCCGGAATGCTTGAATGCCTGATTTTGATCCTTCTCACTAGGCGGAGATTGGGCTAACGTCCCGGAAATCGCAAGAAATAGAACCAGTACCATCAGAATCGGAAAACAACCGATCAAATACAATCGTCTCATGCTGTTTCATCCCAGTTAAAGAGAACAATCCGGTTATGCATAAACCTCAAGTCAAGCACTTGCGGCTTTAAAGACAATCTGAACCGCAAATAATAATTAATTCTATATGTTATTCTAAATAGGGACAGCAATAAACATGCCAGTAATCAAAGGAAGAGACGAGTCAGGAAAAGATATGGACACCATTCGGGCATTCAGGACAAATGGAGATGGTGGTTTTGGAGTGAGAGGTAGCGATCGTCAAG